>JAHDFQ010000249.1 GCA_020628085.1 Saprospiraceae bacterium | reverse complement strand
ATATAATTTATTGCTAGTTCTAGCCTACTTACGAAAATCCTCGCGGATTTTCTATCTGTGATTTATTTGCTAACTTTAGTGCTTAAAATACGCAACAAACCATATACAACAACGTTACCATACATACTAATGAACATCTTCAGTTTTAAGAAAAAGCAGGAATATTCAGCAAAGGATATTTTAAAGCAACTTGACAAGTGTGCTGACGATTTCACCTTCCCGATGCTAGATAACGGCTATATCCATCCTGTGACTTCGAAATTGACTGCTTATAGAGATGAAAATAGATGGGCGATAATAATTGAAGTAATCGGATTTAGCTATCGTGGCGGAGGACACAACGGTATTAGTAATTGTCTTCATGTTTTTGGAAACTGTATCGCCACAAAGCCAGGGACAGACAACGCAAATTTCATATTCTTAACAGATAACAGCTCAGACTTTTCAACTTTCGATGAAGAATATGAAGAAAGCCTAAATCCTATGGCTAAAACAATGATTTTAAGAGATAAAGAAATCGATATAAATCATAATCGAGAATTTTATTTGAATAAAGGAATCGAATTAGAAGAAGAGGATAAGATTTTCGTTTGGGAATTTTTGAGAGGTTTAGAGCCTGATTATAATAACGATTTGGTTGCTACCCAAAAGGAAATCGGAGAGCGAATACCAATGGATTTACCAAAGATTCTGGAATTGACGGAATGGCATCATCCTGATTGTATTTCTGCTGAAGTACCAAGTGAAAACGAAACTTTTAAGCAAATAGCTATGGTTTTGGAAACTGGACAAACGGAATTTTACAAACCGACTGAAGAGCCAAATAACCATTGGAAAAATTGGCCAGACGGAGGAACGCTGTAAAAAGTACGTATGGTAACAAAACCTAAACGTAATGCTGACTTTAGGGCAAAACCGAAAGGTCTGTGTATATTTATAATGTCGCTAAATCTTTGGGATTTAGCTTTGGATAAGAAAAATTAAAACTAAACAAAAAGCTTTAGCTTCGTGCGTAGACGGAAACGAAAAGTTTTCTTACTACCGCACTACGCTTAGCTCAGGCGTTGTCATTAATTTAAATCAACAGACATTAAATCAATATTTATTTTATCATTATTCTTATTATTCTCGTTCGTAAATCTTACGGATGGAATAACGGATACCAAATCTACTGCGGAAAATCAGACTAAAAACTGGACTTGCGGAATTGAAAAAGTTACTTTAAAAACGGAAGGGACTGAAAAAGAGCATAAATTCTTATTCTGGAGTTTATCTAGAAAAAAAGTAACGGTTATAGACCGTGTTTTGGACACAAATGGGAATATGATGTTTGAGACTAAATCAGTTTTCATCAATTCAATGGACGCTAGCGATGACAGAAAATTTCGACGTATCAAAATCGTAAATAAAGAAATATGGTTGTTTCATTCCAACAAGGCAAAATTTGAAAATGCATATATCAAACGATATGATTTTTGTGGTAAATTTTTAGGGAAAAAAGATTGGGAAAATTGGGATTACTGGACAGAACTGGAATAAAAACTAATGACAACAAAACCTAAACGTAATGCGGACTTTAGGGCAAAACCGAAAGGTCTGTGTATATTTATAAAGTCGCTAAATCTTATGGATTTAGCTTTGGACAAGAAAAAATAAAACTAAACAATAAGCTTTAGCTTCGTGCGCAGACGGAAACGAAAAAGTTTCCTTACTACCGCACTACGCTTAGCCTAAGCGTTGTGTTTAATTTAAAAAAAAATGAAATCAATATATCTAATTTGTCTAATATCAATAACATTTTCGACATCTCTTTTTGGTCAAAAATTATTAGCTGAGGTTGGAAACGAGAGGAATATTTACATTATCCATTATGGACAAATTCCAACTTTTGAATATGATTCGGTAACAACACTCTTCAAAAAAGGGGGACTGGACAAAGGATGGAAATGCTCAAGAATGATTGATAAGATGTTGAAAAAAATGTCAAAAGATGAAATAAAAGGAGACGCAATAATATTTACCTCTGAAAACATGAATGACGCTTTGGTAATTAATTTTAGAGAAAAAGAATTAGCCAAACCAACCGTAGAATTGGAAAAAATCGGAGATGTATACTTAATGTATCTGGAACAACGACCCTTATTCAAGATGGAATTTGTCATGGCTATAGAATCTCCAAAAGTAATTAAGAACTGGAGGACTTCAACATTGAGAAAAATAATGTTGAAAAAAGCTTTAAGTTCAAACCGAAAATTTAATGTCATACATTTTAAAGAGGACGATTTATGGCAAGCAGACTCTTATATTACAGGTGTTGACTAACCGAAGGAAAACTAAACACAACAATACCTAAACGTAATGCGGACTTTAGGGTAAAACAGAAAGGTCTGTGTATATTTATGAAGTCGCTAAATCTTATGGATTTAGCTTTGGAGCAAAAAAGAAAAAGCAAAACAATAAGCTTTAGCTTCGTGCGCAGACGGAAACGAAAAGTTTCCTTACTACCGCACTACGCTTAGCCGAGACCGTTACCCACAAGCTAAAAAAACATCGAGAATGAAATTAAAAAAAGCAACAATACATAAATATAAAAGTTTTGAAAATGACCAAGAATTTGACGTCCAAGATGATGTGACAATTTTTGTGGGAATGAATGAATCTGGTAAAACTTCAATACTTGAAGCAATTGCTAAAACGAACTATTTCCAGAATGACAAAAAATTTAAGTTCAATAAAACTCACGATTATCCAAGAAGACAGAAGAAACAAATGGATAAAAGTGGAGAAATTGCAGAAGCAATTACTTTAGTTTACGAGTTAGACGAGAAAGTAAAGGAAACTATTTCGGACAGAGTTGGAGAAAAAGTATTTGAACAAGAAACAGTTACCATAACACTTAAATACAATAATAAAACAAGTTATGTAGGTTTAAACGCCAATTATGAAGAATTCATAAATCATAAAACCAAAAAGTTTGGAATAAGTAGCAATGCTTTAAATGAGAAACTTTATAAAATTAGCGATGAAACTGGACTTGAAACCTTGATATCAGAATACAAGGATGACAAAATTATAGCTGGGTTAGAAAAATTCAAAAAATATTTTAAAAATGAATGGAAGTGGTCAAATCCTATCAAAGAATATATAGCAAGAATTCTTTTAGACCCTAATTTTCCAAAATTTCTCTACTATGACGAATACTACTCGCTTCCATCAAGAATAACAATAGAAAAGCTTGAAGATGAGGATTTGAGTGATGAAGAATTGAAAACAGCTAAAGCGTTATTAGAATTAGCTGACCTTGAACCTAAAGATATTTTAGAAGCGACAGACTTTGAAGATTATATAGCAGAGCTTGAAGCAACAGAAGCAATAATAAGTGATGAATTATTCAAGTATTGGTCAACAAATAAAAACCTCAATATTGAGTTCAAAATTGAACCAAAAGAAGAAGAAATTAAACGAACTGTTACAAACAATCGTGGTCAAAGTGAAGTAGTCGATGTTAAAATTGTGGAGCACATTCTAGATATACGTGTCAAAAATCATCGTACAAGAGTTTCTTTACCATTAAAAAACCGAAGTAAAGGCTTTAATTGGTTCTTTTCATTCTTGGTTTGGTTTAAAAAAATACAAGAAGATAAAAATTCAAAATATATTTTACTTCTTGATGAACCTGGCTTAAATCTTCACGCTTCGGCTCAACAAGATATGTTGGACTTTATAGAAGATTTGTCAGAGAATTATCAAATACTTTATACAACGCATTCACCTTTTTCTATTCCATCTAACAAGTTGGAAAGAGTAAGAACAGTATTAGAGACAAAGGAAGGCTCTAAAGTTTCTGATAGTATTCAAGAAAAAGACCCAAATACACTTTTTCCACTTCAAGCTGCTTTGGGCTATGATATTGCACAAAACCTATTTATAAGCAACAAAAATTTATTAGTCGAAGGAGTTTCTGATTTAATAATTTTAACTACTATCTCTGGGATTTTAGAAGCCGATAATCGTGAAGGTCTGAATGAAGATATTACAATCGTTCCAACTGGTGGATTAGAAAGAGTAGCAACATTTATTTCTTTATTAAGAGGTTCCAAATTAGAAATCGCTTGTTTGCTTGATTCCTATACAGACCAAAAAGGAAAGGCGAAAATGGAAAAAATGATAGCATCAAAAATCATTCATAAAAGTAAAATTAGATTTTTTGACGAATTCCTAGAAAATTACGAGAAAGCTGATTTGGAGGATTTATTTGCAAAAAATGATTATTTAAAGCTTTTCAACTCTGCTTTTAGTGAGTTTTCTGATGTTAAAGTAAGTGATTTGGATACTGGAATAACAACTATAATTCAACAGATTAACAAGCAAATAAATAAAAATCGATTTAATCACTATAGACCAGCAAATGAACTTGCAAAAGTAGCTACAGATAAATCATTTTTTGATAAGATTACGTTGGACAACTTTGAAAAAGTATTTAAGGAAATTAACAAACTTTACGCGTAAAGCCTGTGGGTAACAACGTATATAGCTCATAGCTATTCAGTTGCTTAAACGAAGTTAAGGCATATTTAGAAAGTCGCCAAATTTTTAAATTTGACGACTTTTAATAAAAAAGATAAATAGTAAAATTTAAAAATCTGGCTTGTGCTTAATCCGAAATTAATCGCTAATTAACACGCTACGAGCCATATACAAGACCGTTAGCAAACATATTGCAAGAAAAGTCCAATCGGTTCGCAATTAGCCTGAATATCTAAAAAATAATAACAGTTTGGTTCGGGAAAATCCGCATTTTTAAAATGGTTTCTTTAGGCTTGTTACTTTCTCAAAATTCAGTTGTTTA
>JAHDFQ010000248.1 GCA_020628085.1 Saprospiraceae bacterium | reverse complement strand
AAAAAACTGGCAGACATTTCTCAAAATACCTGCCAATTAATTTTTGTTTACCGTTTAGAATAACTTGATTTTCTACGATTACCGCCGCCACTAAATCGTTTACCTTTAAAACGACCGCCACCGCCACCATTTCTACGACCTCGTCCACGTCCTCGATTATCTTTACGTGGTTCACTTTCGTCCAAACGCAAGTCACGCCCGCTATGTGAAGCACCTTTAAATCCTTGTTGCAATTGTTGAGCTACACTCGCTTCTACATCAAAATGAGTGTAGGTACGACTCATGTCAATACGACCAACCGAACTGCCAGCAATACCTCCATATTTACAGATCAAACCAAGAAATTGACCTTTGTTTTCGACATCCATCTGACCGATATTCAAAAAGAAACGCTTCATCGGGCCGTCGCTGCGTACACCACGTTCTTTTTTTCTACGATCACGACGACCAACATTCAAGTCCGCCGCATTTCTATATTTATCTAAGAAGCGATTGAACGCCATAGAAGCCACTCGCTTAATGAGTTCTTCTCGGTCAAGGTCTTCTAATTTTTCGGTGATACTTGGCATAAAGGCATCGAGTTCTTCACTGACGTTGACATCTTTAAGAACATCCATGTAATTGAGAACCTGCAATTCACAAATATCTTTACCAGAAGGAATGATGGCTTTCTCAAACTTAATTTTCACTACTTTTTCCAAGCGAGCAATCAATCGCATATCATTTGGATGCGCCAAAATCAGGGAAACACCCTTCTTGCCTGCACGACCTGTACGACCTGCACGGTGTGTATAAAATGCTAAGTCATCTGGAATATTAAAATGGAAAACATGTGTAATTTCTGATACATCAATTCCACGTGCTGCTACATCTGTTGCGACTAAGACTTGCAATTGACGAGAACGAAAACGCTCCATGACACGATCTCGTTGCGATTGATTTAGATCACCGTGCAGCGCATCCGCATTATATCCACTTGCCATTAAAACATCGGCAACATTTTTAGATTCAGCCCTAGTTCGACAAAAAACCAAACCAAAAGAATCGGGGTCAAAGTCTAAAAATCGTTTGAGTGCCTCTATTCGTTCCGACGGATAAATGGTAACAAATTGGTGCGAAATATCTGTATTTGCAATTTGCTTTCCTCGAACACTAATTTCTATAGGATCGTTCATATAGTTTTTAGCAATTCGACGGACTTCGTTCGGCATCGTTGCTGAAAACAACCAAGTTAATTTTTCATCAGATGTTTGCTCTAGGATTTCGTCAATTTCCTCTTTAAAGCCCATATTCAGCATCTCATCGGCTTCGTCTAATACCACAAAATCAATTTCTTGTAGCTTAATCGCCTTTCGATTGATTAAATCTCGTAAACGACCTGGTGTTGCGACCACAATATGTACACCTTTTCTAAGTGTTTTAATTTGTCGAACGATATCGGCACCACCATACACAGCTAGAATTTCTAACTTCTTAAGGTGTGCGCTAAACGATTGTAATTCTTTTGTAATTTGAAGGCACAGCTCACGTGTAGGAGCTAAGACCAATGCTTGAACTACATTAAAATTGGTATCAACTAATTCGATTAGAGGTAGTCCGAAAGCAGCTGTTTTACCTGTTCCTGTTTGTGCCAAGCCGACCATGTCATTTTCGTTTTCTAATAACTTAGGAATGGCTTGAGTTTGTATAGGGGTAGGGTTTTCAAAACCCATTTTAGTAATCGTTTCGATGGTAGGCTCCGACAAGCCTAATTCTGCAAAAGTACTCATATATTGATTTTAGATGCAGAAAAACCTGCACCGATTAAGCCCGCAAAGGTAACTTAATAATGATAGATAAGTGCTGATTTCATGTAAAGGTTTGAAAAAACCGAAAGAAAAAAGTAATAAGTAGCTGACATATTGAAATTTATACATATTAAAGTGCCATAAATGAAATAAATTAGGGTACTGAATGTTAGATTTTAACCATAAAGTTAGATATGAACCGTTTGACCCATCTTTTCATTGTCGCATTTCCACTTATCCTTTCTATTGGATGTAAGAAAGATAGAGCACATACGATTGATCCTGTTATTGAAGAAGTTCCTTTTGTTTATCAAATTAACTTGCACACAAATACTGAAATTCCGATTGGTAGCAAGGTAGATATTGAGATGGAAGTAATTGTAGAAGATTCAATAGCATTGTACGCTGTAACTGCTAAGCGTAGAGGAGGATTTTCTATTTCTTTTCCTAAGTATTCTTATGAAATTGACTTAAAGGAAGATATTCCGCTGCTCGAATTGCCAGCGGATGACGATTGGATTTTGAATGCTAATTTTATTGATAAAACTTTTTTACGACATACCTTTTCATACGATTTATTCAAATCAATGCATCCAAATAATGACGCAGTTGCTTATCAATATATTGAACTTTATATGAATGATAACTACAGCGGTTTATATGTATTGATGGAAAAATTAGATAAGTCCAGTCTTGATATTGATGGAAATGACGAATCTGCATATATATTTAAAGAACCTCCAATTTTTAGAAATGATATCGCAACTTTTACTCCTCAAGATTCAGATAATTTTCATCAGCAAACCTATCCCAAAATATCGAAGGTAGATAAAACCTCAGTCATAGAAGCTGCCAGAAGGTTTATTGTTGAGACCGAAGATGCAGAATTTAATGCAGGAATAGGTGAATTATTTGATATTAATAATATCATAGACTGGCATTTGTTACTGTTATTTACGAATAATGGTGATGGTATTTTAAAGAATTTCTACTTGTATAAGAAAGATGTCAATACACCAATTAGAATTGCTCCTTGGGATTATGACCATTCTTTTGGTCGAGATGGTGATAATGAACTTAATATGATTCGTCCATTGAACATAAATAAGTCTATTTTATTTGATAGATTATTGAGTTTAGAATGGTATCGGTCAGCTTTGAAACAAAGGTGGAAAGCCTTAAATGATAAAAAAATATTCGATCCAGAACAAATGAAAGCACAAGTCGAATTGTTTGAAAATCAGTTTGCTACAGCAATAGAACGGAATTTTACAAAATGGAAGGTCGATAATGAATGGTATTATGATGCTAATGACTTTACGGCGGAAATTGAAATTTTTAAAACCTTTATTGATATACGTCACGAACAACTCGCACTCTATTTTGATGAATTATAATTAAAACTGGTGCGATAATTGATTATATTAAAAATAGTATAATATGTGAATAGTTTATGTATGATAATTCTTTTATTTATCAAGATTTAAGTAATTTCACAGTTGAGAAAATTAAGATTATTGAGTTACAAGAGCTGAATATTATACGAATTCAACATTTTTTGTAGTTCAGTTATAAAAATAAACATACTTAAGATTATGGGATTTATAATTTCATTACTCAATCACAAAGGAGGTGTTGGTAAAACGACAAGTACCATCAACATCGGTGCAGGGTTAGTAGAGTTAGGCAAAAAAGTACTATTGATTGATCTCGATCCGCAAGCAAATCTTACGCTTTCTTTAGGGATTCCAAGGCAAAAATATACCATTTACGAAGCACTTCGTGGCGAATCGGAACTTGTACCTTACACGGTAAAAGAAGGTTTGGATGTTATCACTTCTACACTAGACCTGTCGGGTGCAGAAATGGAACTGATTAACGAAGCAGGACGAGAATTTATCATGCGGGAATTATTTGAACCTGTACGAGAAGAATACGATTATATTATTATTGATTGTCCGCCATCATTAGGTTTATTGACTTTAAATGCCCTAACGAGTAGTGATTATGTCTATATACCATTACAGACGGAGTTTTTGGCATTGCAAGGATTGGCAAAAATCAAGCAAGTTATTGACAAAGTGCGTTTCCGTTTGAATAAAAAACTTCAAATTGGCGGGGTCATTGCAACCATGTATGATAGCCGAAAGGTCTTGAATCGGGATGTTGTAGAAACTATCAAAAAGTTTTTTGGCAAGAAAGTATTCGATACATTAATCCGAGAAACAGTTGCTTTGGCAGAAGCACCAGCACAACGTAAAGATATTTTTGATTATAATAAAAGAAGCAACGGGGCTAAAGATTACCTAGCTTTAAGTAATGAAATTGTCTATCGTACAGAGAATCCAGAAGAATTTGCAGCTTCTCTTAGAAAGCGTGAAAAAACTGAAATCTAGACGGTAGTAATTTTTAAATCAGTATAATTTTATTTATATTGAAATACCCTAATTTTAACCATGTTATTTTGGTGTTTGACATCAAATTCAGATATATTAATTAATCGTGAGTAAAAAGAAATTCACAAGTGGCTTGGAGAGTATCTTTGGCGAATCCGAGGGAGGAACGTTACAGGAGAGTAGTCCTCTTTTGGTAAAGACCAAAAAGAAGGAACGCCGTAGTAGTCGGGGAAAAGATAAACCTAAGAAGCGTTCTTCTAAGAATTTCACCTCCGATTTAGATTCTTTATTTGAAGACGCGCTACGAGATACGTTACAAGAAAAAGCAGAAAAAATAGTCAAAGATAAAGCTAAAGTTTCACCTGCTCGAAAACGAGAGGCTCCTGCTCTTTTTGGTTTAGATGCCTTGATTCGACGTACCGTAGAAGATAGCATAGATGAAGTAGAACGAAAAAAGCGAGTCACCTTTATATTTGATAAAATGAGGTTAATGAAACTCAAAAAGATTGCAAAAAAAGAAAAATCATATCTTAAAGACATCATCGGAGAGGTCATGTCAAAATATATTAAAGAATATGAAGCAGAATATGGCTCAATTGAATAGCTATTTATTGGTGCTTTTTAAAATGACATTTTTATTCCATTGTGTGTAAAAATGTCATTTTTTAT
>JAHDFQ010000247.1 GCA_020628085.1 Saprospiraceae bacterium | reverse complement strand
CCTATGTTTCTTATAGATCAAAGAGGCTGTCAACTTGTTGGCGGTCTCTTTTTTTTTATTGTTTTGATCGGAATAGAAAGAAGATCGGAATATCTATAGTTGCTGATAATCCTACTCGCCAAGTGTTCTTTTGTAAATCGTTTGTAGCAACTGTGATGGTTCTTAATTCAGGTGTATATTGAGCTCCTAATTTGAATGAAATCGGTAAGTTTGCGACACCCCATACGGCGTATGCACCTGGTGAAAAGATTTGATGTAATCGAATATCATCAGGAAAACCTTCATTAGCGGTGTCTGATTTCCAACGATAACTAAATGGTGCGGCAATATCAACGACAGGTAAAAACAACCCCAAAGCATGTGCATCTCGTTTACGTCCAGCGTACTTATTCCCAAAATTAATAGCAAAACCAATAGGTGCAGTTATGCCTGTGACACCTGCCCATTGTTGTTCCGAAACAATACGTTCATAACCTGTATAAAAACCAGGATATGCAGATATACTTACACTAGCTCGTCGTTCTCGATTAGAGCGATATGAACCCACAGGCGTTGCATATTTTTCTATGATACCTTTGATAGCTAAACTCGATTCAGCATCAATCACATCGATCATAAAACCTGCATAAAACATAAAGTCTTTAACTACAATTTCAAGGGTTTGTATTTCTTTATCGATTCTTTTCTGCCGTTTGCTCAACGTTTCGCCGTCTATCTTTTTAGAAACTAATTGAGTTTTTTGTTTCTCTAAATGTTGAATACGACCTTCTACTAATGCACCTAACACATACATACTGCTCAATACCATTTGACCATATTCTTCCTTATTAGCAGCATCAAAAATTATTAATGTATGTTCAGATATAGGACGAATTTTAGTATAGTAATCCGATTGAAAATACTGATTTTCATCTTTAAAATAAACTAACTGCATAGAAAAATCTACAAACTCTAATATGGCATCTACATATTTTAAAACCTTATGATTATGTTGCTCAATAGAATCCTGCTCGATAATAAATCCTGAAGACAGTGAATCTGCTTTAAAACTCTGAATTTTCTCAACAGAACTATACAATTGTGCTACTTTGTTGATGAATTTCGGCGTTTCATTTTGAAGTTTTTGAGTGATTTGAAGAGTATTAAACAACTCTTGATCTTGATGATATACTAGAGCCGTAAAATAATCAGCAGCATTTGAATACTTCATCAAATTCATAAAATCTAGTTTATCAATAGTTTCATATTCCTCTCCAATTCCTAAATTCTTGCGTAGTAAACTCGCCAGACCAATACTATTTATCAGTCCACTATCCGCATATTGATTTTCATCATAAATACGATCTAAAACTTGTAAAGGGGTAGAATCTTCGCTAGCATATTGCAATGCTAGAGCTGTAATACCGAATATTTGTACAGCATCGTTGTTTTTGATTACTGCATAATCAGGATGTGTGAATACCATTTCTTGAAAATGAGCAGGTACAGTCTTTAAATCATTTTGAAAAGCCGTCATCCAAACCTCTCCCATAGACGGAATATGAAATAAGTCATTCGATTTTAATAAAAAATACGTATCTGGAAGTAAAGCTTTTAACTCTGTAGAGCTATCTATTTTTGTTAAAAATTGATCAAAAAAAGCTAATAACAATTCTTCTTTTACTCGATCAACTAAGTATTGAGAAGTACCATCAATAATTCTCGTCGTCAGCGATAAAGGACTAGGCAATCTTTGTGCAGGTTGGTATGAGACGGCTTCATAATATTCAGTAGTTGCACTGGTAGTCGTTTCTGTATCAAGGTAAAACAGTGGTATATCTTCTTCCGATTGCTTTAAATTATTATTATAACAATCAACTAGATTAGATTCAAAGACGATCTTATCGTCGTATAAAAAATCTTCCTCCACTATATCTAAATTTTCAAAGCAATTGCCAATCAGCCCTGTATTAATTTGACCCCAAAATATTTCTTTATTAATTCTATTTTCCTCGATCAGTTCTTCTAGTGCCTCCAATTGATAGGTCGGCAAACCAAACATATCTAATTCCACTTCAAATGGACTTAATGTAAATTGTTTAATCGTATTAATATCTGCTCGCCGTTCCGTTCCAAAATCTAATTTTTCCACATAGATTTCCATCAACGTATCTAAATCAGGTCGCTCCAAAAGACTATTGTATGCTATCAACTCTTTCGTTTGGTAATACGCATTTTGACATGTTGCACTTTGAAAAATAAATAGTAAGCAAATGGAGAGGAAGGTTTTCATGGTTTTGTTTTTTTGGTTTTATTTAATATCCAGCTGCTTGTCCATCTTTTCGAGATTCAGACGCCCCGTAATAGACTTTATTTTCAGCATCCCACATAATGGCTTGATAGCCGCCATAACTACCCAATCCATAACCGACTTTGTGTCCTTTTCGCATCAAAGCACGTATGGTTTCGTAACTAAATCCCGTTTCTAAAAGGACTCGACCACCATCGGTCATTTTACCGCCTGTTGGTTCGGAAGAACCTGTATGTTGCATTCTTGGTGCGTCACCTGCTTCTTGTAAGTTCATATTAAAATCAATGAGGTTCATCACAATTTGGGCGTGTCCTTGTGGCTGCATCGCTCCACCCATCAAACCAAAACTCACCCATGGCTTTCCATCTTTAGTAATAAAAGCAGGAATAATTGTATGAAATGGACGTTTGTTGGGTTCTAAGGCGTTATAATGACCCTTTTCCATCGAAAATAGCTCACCCCGATCTTGTAACATAAAACCTAAATCTGGTGGTATCATCCCTGATCCCATTCCTCGATAATTACTCTGAATCAAAGATACCATGTTACCATCTTTATCTGCCACAGTCATGTAAATCGTATTACCTTGTTCAAGTTTACCTGCATCGTAGGTTCGGGCTGAACGTTCTGAAATCAGTGCTTTGCGTTCTCTAGCATATTCCTTCGAGATCAGTTGTTCGATAGGTAAATTATTGAAAGCAGGATCAGCATAATATTTAGCTCGATCTTCAAAAGCGAGTTTTTTGGCTTCGATAAAATAATGGATATAATCAGGACTTCCAAAATCCATTTCTGCCACATCATACTGTTCCATCATATTCAGGATTTGTAAAGCCGCAATCCCTTGTCCATTTGGTGGCAACTCCCATACATCGTACCCTCGATAATTCGTTGAAACAGGTTCTAACCATTCAGAAGTATGACTTTTCAAGTCTTGAACGGTCATCACACCACCTTGTTCTTGTAAAAAAGTAGCAATGATTTGAGCTGTTTCGCCACTATAAAATCCCTTTCTACCTTCTTTTGCTATCTTTTGATAGGTTTTTGCTAAGGCTGGATTCTTAAAAACCATTCCCTTTTCTAAAGGTTTTCCATTAGGCATGTAGGTTGATGCAAAATTGGGATAATCTTTGAATCGTTTAGAGCTTAATGTTAAGTAATATCCGATGAGTTCCGTTACTGGAAATCCATTATTAGCATATTGTATAGCAGGTTCAAAAATCGTAGGTAAGTCCATAGACCCAAATTTCTGGTGCATTTCCATCCAACCATCTACACAGCCTGGAACGGTCACAGGGATTGGTCCATAAGCAGGGATTTTATCGATGCCTTTAGATTTTAGAAAATCAATAGAGAGCTTTTCGGGTGAGCGACCACTAGCATTCAATCCGTACAGTTGTTGGTCTTTTGCTGACCAAATAATGGCAAATAAATCACCTCCAATACCACAACCCGTTGGTTCCATCAAGCCTAAAGTAGCATTGGCAGCAATAGCAGCATCAATGGCGTTGCCGCCATCTTTCAAAATGTCCAATCCAATTTGGGTAGCTAAAGGATGACTCGTTGCAACCATTCCGTTTTGAGACAATACTTCTGAACGAGTAGCTGTGGCAGATTCGGTAACTCGGTCTTGGGCTAGTAGTATAGTCGTATTTGTTAGTAAAAAAAGGATAAGAAAATGATAGAGGACTTTTTTCATTGGATTGGTTTTTAAATTCCATTATAAGGAATTATTTCAATAACATATTCGAGTTTGGTACTGATTGTTTTACTTTTCCGAAGTACATCGAATGTATTATTAATTTTTAGATTATCAACTTTGGGGTCATTCCTTTTGATTGAATGACGTACATAATAATCTGAAATATATGGATTTTTCTTTTTAGGTATGCTCAAAGACACACTTTTTTTGTCTCTACAAATACTGACTCTATCCAATTTCCTATTTTCTAAAAAAGGGATTAAGGATTCTAGATTTTGTTGTGTTGATTTTATGGTTTTAGTATTTTCGATGATGTCTTTTTTAATAAAAAAACTCCTACATATACTTTTGTTTATCACAATTGCAGTATCCAACTGACCAGTAGTTTTGTTGGTTTTAATTTTAGTGATTTCTTTTGGACTATTTAGAAAAATATTCTTTATATCCTTTGATAATATAACGGTCAACTCCTCTATTTTTGTGGCATCAGAAAATACCCACTCCTCAAATTCCTCTTCAATGATCGCACGGTTAGATGTCTCAATTATTTGTTTTCTATTTTTGTTTTCACAGTAATTAAAGAATAGAAAAATCGTCAAGCAAAAAACTATAACTCCAGTTAAAATAGCTTGTGCAAATAATTTCATACTTCAAGGTTTTTCTCATCATTATGGTTTTTATTTGTTAGACGTTTACTAAATTTTTGAAGTTTAGTAAACGTCAACCGAGTACAGATAACAGTTATTTTAGGAAAAATACTACTCCCCCTTCCCCGCTTTTGCTAAAGCAAATTTAATTTTGTGATAAGCAATACCATTCATTTTTTCTTGAACTTCGGTGAGTGTAAATGGCACAGGCATTT
>JAHDFQ010000246.1 GCA_020628085.1 Saprospiraceae bacterium | reverse complement strand
CAAAAAACAAAACCCTTGTAAGTCATTGACCTACAAGGGTTTGTGGTTTTAATTCAGTACCGACGGTGGGAATCGAACCCACACTTCCGAAGAAACTGGATTTTGAATCCAGCGCGTCTACCAATTCCGCCACATCGGCATTTTATTTATTGCATATCACTTCCAGATAAACTGGGCTTGTTTGTGTAAACAGATTTTGAATCCAGCGCGCCTGCCTGCGTAGGCAGGTCTACCAATTCCGCCACATCGGCATGTGATAGCATTTTGTTTTAATGCGATGCAAATTTATTTAAATTTTCTTGAATCCGCAACAAGTATCGCCTTTTTAAATAATATTCTTTTACAGGAGTTAAATCAATCGTTTGATTGTCAGTATATTCTTTCAGTATGGGTTGAATGTTTTTTAGCATATTTTGATTTAAATCTCCAATCTCTTTAGTGATCGTTTCGTGTTTTTGAACATCAAAATCAAATTCGAGTTCCATTAAGGCTTCGTTAATATCCATCATTTCCATGAGGAAAGATTGTGGAATGTTGTTCTGTCCTTCGTCTGCCAAGACGCCTTTCAGATCAAGAATATATTTCATGCGTTTATCAAAATCAGATAAGACTTTATAGGCTTCGTTGTTGAGTGTCGATAATTCAAGGATTTCAGCTTGCTTTTCATCCGATTCCATCGTATAAAAATCAGGATGATATTTTTTACTATTAGTATAGAAAATCTTTTTTATTGCAGATTCATCTACTTCAAAAGAAATCGGAATATCGTAAAACTCAAAATAATTTTTCAAAGCTATCTGATTTAGGCATAGTTATAATACAAAAATGGTAGTTCCACAATAGTGAGCCTACCATTTTAGTAATATCTCAATTAAATATTGTTATAAAACGTGTCTCCAGATATCTAATCCGATGACATACACCATCAATGCCATAAGTAAAATAAAACCTGCCATCGTAGAATATTCTAAGACTTTGTCGCTAGGTTTACGACCTGTGATGACTTCATATAATAAGAACATCACATGTCCACCATCTAGTGCTGGAATCGGCAATAAATTCATGAAAGCTAAGATCATGGATAGAGCAGCTGTCAATGACCAAAAACGCTTCCAATCCCAAGTGCCACCAAAGGCTTTTCCAATGGTTAAAAAACTTCCTAAACTATCTTTTGCTTTGATTTGTCCTGTGAACATTTGCTTAAAGGCCTTAATTTGAGAACCCAAAAAGCCTACACCTTTATCATATCCTGCTGGAATCGCTTCTGCAAAAGAGTAGGTTCGAGTTGCAGTTTCCAACGGAACAGGTGCTACACCAATAAAACCTTGTTCGGTAGTTGTAATTTTAAATGGAATCGTATCTAAAGCATTCGTCTGCTCGTTTTTGCGTTCTACTTTGACATTAACTGTTTTTCTAAGATCGGGAGCAGGTTCTTTTTTACCAAATAAACGAGAAATAATTCCGCCACGTTTAGGTGCTTTTGGGCGATCAGCCATCAATGTATTAAAGAAATCTTGGAAATAAGGTGTTGACTTACCATTGAGTTCAAATATACGATCACCTGGTTGAATACCTGCCTCTTTTGCAGGACTGTCATCTGGGAAATCCTCGGACGCTACAAATGGAAAACGAGCCGTAAATAAACTCATTTTGGTGTTTTCAAACTGTGTTAAACTACTCGCTTGTTCATCTGTGATAGATACCGTTTTTTGACTTCCATTTCGTTCCACTTCGTAGCTACGAGCACCTTCAAAGATCACTTGATTTTTAAATGGTACAGAACTCACTTCGGTCATTACCAAATCACCAACTTTAAGCACTTTATCACCATCCATTAGTCCTAATTCTTTTCCAAGAGAATCAGTAACAATACCGTATTTAGCGTTTTCAATAGGTAAATATTGTTCACCCCAATACCAAAGCATCATCGTAAAAATGAAAATTCCTAAAAAGAAATTTACGGTCACACCACCTAGCATGATAATTAGACGCTGCCAGGCTTTTTTAGAACGAAATTCCCATGGTTGAGCAGGTTCTTTCATCTGTTCCAAATCCATGCTTTCGTCGATCATCCCCGAAATTTTGACATAACCACCCAAGGGTAACCAGCCAATTCCATATTCGGTTTCACCAATTTTTTTCTTAAACAGGGCAAAATAAGGATCAAAGAAGAGATAAAATTTTTCGACTCTTGTTCCAAACAAACGAGCTGGTAGAAAATGACCAAATTCGTGTAATACTACTAAAATAGACAGACTTAAAATAAGCTGTCCTGCCATGACTAAAACGTCCATATTATTATATGCTTAAAACACGTTGTTCTGATACTTTTTTGAATTGACGTGTATTTTTACTTTTATAAATAATCCAACATCTCTAACAGTTTTTACGGTTAAGTTGTTGTGTAAAACTAATATATGATTTTACGAGACTAAGGCTTGACGTAAAATTCTATTTTCAATTTGAGTACAAAGGTCTACTTTTAAATTAGGATTGTAAAATTTTGAGGTATATTTGTTAGAAAATACTACGTTTATGAACCTGTTTTATAGTACCAATATTGAAGATGGTTTAGCTGTTTTAGATGCTGTTGAAGCTCGACATTGTACGCAAGTTCTTCGTAAAAAAGTGAGTGATGCCATAGTGGTAGTAGATGGAAAGGGTGGTTGGTATGAAGGAATTATTGAGGAAATAGGAAAAAAAAGTTGCGTCATTAGCATCCAAAAGGAGGAACAAGCGTATCAAAAACGATCTGAATATTTGCACATTGCGATTGCTCCAACGAAAAACATTGATCGGCTGCAATGGTTTTTAGAAAAGGCTACAGAAATTGGAATCGATGAAATCACTCCAATTCTATGTGCTCGTTCTGAACGAAAAGTGATTCGGATAGATAAATTAGAAAAAGTACTAATTACGGCTATGAAACAATCGCTTAAAGCTTACATGCCAAAGCTCAATCCGCTGACGAAATATGCTGATTTTGTTAAAAACACAGGCACCTCAACTCAAAAAATGATTTGTCATTGTGCTTACGACGAAAATATCCACTTAAAGGAAAATTATACCATCGGAAATGACGTTCTTATTATGATTGGTCCAGAAGGTGATTTTTCTGATAAAGAAGTAGAACTAGCTTTGGCAAATGGATTTAAAAGTACAGGTTTAGGTAAAAATAGATTGCGTACCGAAACGGCAGGGGTAGTCGCTTGCCATACGATTAATTTGATAAATGAGTAAATGTGCGCACGTGTTAACGTGTTCAAATTCAAAAGAATCTCAAACGTGAACACACGAACACCTGCGCACATGAACACGTTTTTTAAAAATACAACTATGAAATATATATTCTCTCTTTTACTGGCAATGGGTTTGCTTTTTGGCTTTACGGCTGAGAAAAGTGCTCCTTTGAAAATGGCATTGCTCAAATATAGTGGTGGTGGTGATTGGTATGCGAATCCTACCGCATTACCTAATTTAGCGACTTTTTGCAATGAAACGCTGGGAACAAATTTTGATAAAGATTATGCGACCGTTGAGGTAGGCAGCGTAGAATTGTTTGATTATCCGTTTGTTCATATGACGGGACATGGAAACGTGGTGTTCTCAGATGCCGATGCAGAAAATATGCGGACGTATCTGATTGGTGGTGGTTTTTTGCATATTGACGATAATTTTGGAATGGATCCGTATGTCAGAGTAGCGATGAAAAAAGTTTTTCCAGAACTAGATTTTGTCGAATTACCATTTGCACACCCGATATATACGCAGAAATTTGAGTTTAAAAATGGCTTGCCCAAAATTCATAAACACGAAGATAAACCTGCTCAGGGTTTCGGAATTATTTATGAAGATCGTGTGGTTTGTTTTTACTCGTATGAATCTGATCTTGGTGACGGTTGGGAGGACTATGCGGTGCATCGTGATCCAGAAGAAAAGCGTCGAGCAGCGCTTCAAATGGGTGCTAATATTGTGCAATATGCTTTTGAGCAATAAACTTAACTTTAAACCTATCTTGCATCAATAATCGAAATGGTTAAGCGACTGACACAGCAGAGTTTGTTGTCTTGATCGTGAATTTCGATATTCCAAACATGAACGGTTCGTCCTATTTTGATGGGGCGAACCGTTCCTGTAACGACTCCACCTTCTTTAACACTTCGCAGATGATTGGCATTGATTTCTAAGCCAACGGCTCGCTTTTTAGTCAGATCAATAATCATAGTAGAAGCCACACTTCCCAAGGTTTCTGCCAAAACGCAAGATATACCGCCGTGTAGCAGTCGAAACGGTTGTACTGTTTTATGATTAACGGACATGGTTGCTTTAATATGTTCATCTCCAACTTCTATCACTTTGATACCTAAATACTCAACAGCCGTGTTTTTAGAAATATCATTTAATGCTTCTAATTCAGGTTTAATTGTCCAAATCATTATTTTATCTTTATGTTTCTTTCTTAATGAAGTCTATTTTTGAGTCAGTATTCATTCAACAATCATACAAATATATAGTTTTAAATATGAAAATATATCATAATAATCGTTGTCGAAAAAGTAGAGAAACACTTGCCTTAATCGAAGAAAAAGGAATTTCACCAACTGTCATTAAATATTTAGAAAATCCGCCGAGTAAAGAGGAGTTGGAAGAAATAATTAGTTTACTAGGTATCAAACCTTATGATCTAATCAGAAGAGGAGAGGCTGTTTTTAAAGAAAACTATAAGGGGAAAGAATTAACAGACGCAGAATGGATCAATGCTATGTTGGAACATCCAAAACTGATCGAACGCCCAATAGTTGTACACAATGGAAAAGCCATCATTGGACGTCCGCCAGAACGAGTGTTGGAATTA
>JAHDFQ010000245.1 GCA_020628085.1 Saprospiraceae bacterium | reverse complement strand
GATTCCAATTCTCCAGAACTAGATTTTAGTTTCAACTCATATTCCTTTTCCGATGTCAAAATGTATTGTTCTATCGTATTAGAAACTGGATCAACAATCCAATATTCTTGAACACCATGATTTTGATAATCCTCAAATTTAATACCTCGATCTCGTTTTTCTGTTCCTTTAGATAATACTTCCACAATCAAATTAGGAATGGGGAACAGTGCTTGATCTGCTTTAAACTTACTAGAGGTTACTTTATTGAAAAAACATAAATCGGGTTCATAATCATTACGAGTACATTGAATGAGAATCTTTTCTATTCCAACGAAGCCTAGATCGTTCTCAATAACATAAGAACTAATTATCTTATAAATATTTCCACTTATTTCGTTGTGAGCTTTCTTAACTGGAGAATGAATAATGACTTCACCATTGATAAATTCCGCCTTTTCTTGTTCCGTTATTTCATTGTAAAAAGCAGTTCTTCGTTCTCGTTCCTCCGCCAATATATCCGACACCCGACTTATCAAAGTCGGTGCATTTGGAGAACTTAAAATCTCATTTATCAAATATTCTGTTGTATTGACAGTCATTTTTTATTTATTTAGCTGAATACAATATAACGATTTTTGTGATAAAAATCTTGTTTCACTTCTTTTTTATGAATACCAACATCTAAAAAAATATTACATTCGCATTCTATTATACAAACATACTAAAACAACGATCATGGACAAACTCGACGCCCTAAACCAAGTTGCCAAATTTCATAAAACATTTAAGCACCCAGTTTTAGAAGAACCAACAATCCCTTCTAAAAAACGCTGTGATTTGCGGGTTAGTTTGATTGCAGAGGAATTGAAAGAATTGCAAGAAGCCATTGATGCCAATGACTTAGTAGAAGTAGCAGACGCACTTTGTGATATTCAATATGTACTTTCAGGCGCAGTATTAGAATTTGGTTTGGGTGACAAATTCAGAACTTTGTTTGATGAGGTTCAACGTTCAAATATGAGTAAGACCTGTAAGTCCGAGGCCGAAGCTCAAGCCACCATGGAACACTACAAGCAAACTAAAGGCGTGGACAGTTATATGAAAAAGCAAGGGGATGTGTGGTTGGTGTATAGGAAACATGATGATAAAACACTCAAATCAGTTAACTACTCTCCTGCTGATTTGAAGTCTATCTTAGAAAAATAAATCCTATATTTCCTTACTGAAAAGAAATACAATCCATCTCAATCATAAAGGCATTTGCCTTTTTATCATTAGTAATAATGCCCAATCGAATGACTTCTGCAAGGTCTTCTTTGGTTGCCATTTGACCTGTTAAACGACCAACCTGATATTGTTTAAAATCTAGTAGTGGAATAGTGACCGTTTTCCATGCACCGTCAGTAATTTCCAGAATCGTTTTAAAATTTGGAATATAAAAACGCTGATCTACATTTAAGGTTAATCCCATAGATTGACCTTCAGAACGATAGTGGACGGTCACCGTTTCATATTTTGATAAATCCATATCGCTGTACGGACTTCGGATGCTCGTAAATCCTCCATTGTTTTCTAAGGAAACTGTTCCTTTAAACAATAAACTTTCTTCTTTCCATTCAATGTTTCCTTTGGATAACCCACCCATAACTCCATCGTTGACTACTAACCAGTTTTGTGTGTCTGCTTTCGTTCCAAAATCAATTTTAAATATACTTGATGACATCATAATGATTGTACTAAGAGTAGCAAAGAAGAGAAATTTCATAATTTTAATATTTATAAAACTTCCAACAGGAAAATAATCATTTGGTTTAATGCTAGATTTAGACTGCTTATAAACTAGCTGATCTTCGCTCATTTTTGAAACCATGTATGATATTCAATGTTGAATTAACATAAAGCTTTCAATCATAACATCTAAACATTCAATATCATGGATTTACCAAAAATAGCTGGAAAAGCACCTGTACCTGCAAATTTAGAAGAAGGAAAAAAATACGCTTGGTGTTCTTGTGGGTTGTCAGAAAATCAACCTTTCTGCAACGGCGCACACAAAGGAACGGGTTATACACCCAATGTTTTTGAAGCTGAAACTACCAAAACAGCATATATGTGTACCTGTAAAGCAACCAGCAATCCAGCAGGTTTTTGTGATGGCTCACACAAAGCATTGTAATCAATTTTAATTGTAATGCTTTATTCGGAAAGGAAAGCATAAGCAGCTTTGCTTTCCGAATGTTTTATCCTTTCAAAATAGCGTGAATCATTTTCTTTTCTAGCTGATATAAAACACCCAAATAGATCAATAATAATATTGTATTGACCATCAAAATCAAGATGAGGTTAGGTAAGATTGGTCGTACAAAATGACTCACTCCATATATTAAAATAGCAAAAACAATGTAGCCAATCATTCGACCAATTGGATATGGGATGGGATAATATTTTCGTCCAATTAAATAGCTAGTTGTTGCCATAAATCCAAAACAAGCAAAAGCAGCCCAGGCTGCACCTACATAACCAATTTTAGGAACCAACAACACATTCAAACCAATGGTAAAAACAGCACCACCAGTTGCGATGTATGCTCCATAAATGGTACGATCCGTCACCTTAAACCAAATCGAAAAATTATAATATAACCCATTAAACAGATAGGCTAATAGCATGATAGGAACGATATTTAGACCTCCACGAAAAGACGCATCAATTATTAATTGTGCAATGTCAATGTACAACATGATACCCAAGAACACGGTACTAGCCACCATCGTAAATACTTGTCCAACAAGTGCATAAGTCTGTTTTGAATCCTTGCTGTCTGCTTGTTTAAAGAAGAACGGTTCTGCTGCATAATTAAACGCCGTGATAAATAATTGCATCAAAACAGCAATCTTAATACACGCATTATACACACCCGCTAAGTCATCACTAATCTGTTTTTGAACTAGAATTCGATCCAACACCTGATTGACCATGCCTGCCAATCCTACTACAATTAAAGGTGCTGCATAGATCAACATTTTTTTAAATAAAACACTGTCAAACTGCCATTTTAACGTTTTATATTCTGGTAACAAACATACTAATATCACACCACTTGCAATAACATTAGAAAGAAAAATAAAATACAATTGATAACTTTTATCATACCAACGATCCGCCCATTCTATACCTTGGCTTTCTAAAAAAGGCAAACCCTCCAACAAAAAAAACAAGGTTATAATGGTAACACCTACATTGATTAATTTTAAATAGGAAAATCGCAGCGGACGGTTGGTCAAACGCAGACGAGCAAAGGGCAATGCCGACAATACATCAAATATAACGAAGGTGGATATCAAGCGTACATAAAGGGCATCTTCGGGTTTTGTCACTAATCCTGCAACAAATGAAGCGTTCAAAAATAAAAATAAAAATCCAAGCGTAGTCGTACCAATTATGGCAATAGAAGCCGTAGAAAAAGTACGCTCCAAGCCTCCGTCTTTACTTCCAAAACGAAAAAAAGCGGTTTCCATTCGATACGTCAATAAAATCACTAGAAAACCAGCTAAGGCATACATCGACCCATGAGTCGCATAATCGCCTTTAGATTCTCGTAAAATTCGAGTAAAATAAGGAGTAACAATAATAAAATTCAGCACCCGTGGCAAAATGCTGCCCAGTCCATAAATCATTGTTTCACCCGCTAATTTCTTAATTAATGACATCTACATGTTAACTTGATCTCGTATCTTAAGTAGTGCAATGTACCAAAAAATGTAAATTCACCCCTCTTTTACCAACATTATTCCATTACAAACCTTATTTTTGGTATCAATTTGAAAATTAGTGTAAAACACAATTATTAAAAAGACACTGCAATAATGAATATAACCCTGTTAGAAAAAATATGTAAAGTACCAGGCGCACCTGGTTTTGAAAAAAGAATCCGTGATTTTGTCATTGAAGAAGTCACCCCTTTAGTGGACGAAGTCCAAATTGATGCGATGGGAAATGTCCTTGCCATCAAAAAAGGAAAGTCTCCCAAACGAGCGATGGTAGCTGCGCACATGGATGAGATTGGGTTTATTGTAACGCATGTCGATGACGATGGATTTGTCCGTTTTCATACGCTAGGTGGTTTTGACCCAAAAACCTTGACTTCACAACGTGTGATTGTACATGGTAAAAAAGATGTCATTGGGGTGATGGGTTCAAAGCCCATTCATATTATGAAACCAGAGGAACGTTCTAAGGTCGTTCCCATTTCTGAATACTTTATTGATACAGGCTTGTCGGCCGAAGAAGTGAAAGAACTCATTTCTGTTGGAAACCCAATTACCAGAGATCAAGATTTGATCGAAATGGGTGAATGTGTCAATGGAAAATCATTGGATAATCGTATTTCTGTTTATATTTTGATCGAAACCTTACGTGCTTTAAAAGATCAAGAAGTACCGTATGATATTTATGGAACATTTACGGTTCAAGAAGAAGTAGGTTTACGTGGAGCGATTTCCTCGGCAGGTCATGTCAATCCTGATTTTGGTTTTGGTTTAGATGTCACCATTGCTTTTGATGTACCTGGTTCACAAGCACATGAATCTGTTACGAGACTAGGTAAAGGAACAGCCATTAAAGTCATGGACGGTAGTTCTATTTGCGACTATCGCATGGTCGAATATATGAAACATACGGCTGATAAAAACAACATTACTTGGCAAGCAGAAGTCCTTCCCTTAGGTGGAACAGATACGGCTGGTATTCAACGCTATGGCAAAAACGGTTCTATCGCAGGCGCAATCTCTATTCCGCTACGCAACATGCACCAAACCGTAGAAATGGTACACAAACAAGATGTCGCTAACACGATTGAGCTTTTGAAAAATTGTTTGATGGGCTTGGATGGATATGATTGGAGTTTTTAGGGGGGCGTGTTAACGTGCGCAGGTGTTCGTGTGTTC
>JAHDFQ010000025.1:10510-38317 GCA_020628085.1 Saprospiraceae bacterium | reverse complement strand
TAAGTCAAAAGTATAATTGATTTTAAAAAACCACAAAGGATAAACAAGTTGAATCTTTTGTGGTTTTTAGTTATTAATACCATCTATTGGAATATAAACAAAAGGTGTGCATGTTTTTATCAAAAAAATAATAGACTTAGTCTTGTATAGTAATCTCTGGATTGCTGTATGCGCTGCTGCTATGGTCGCACAAACACAGTTCGTTTTAACAGGTGTCATCAAATTCAATCCACTACTTGGTCTGGTTTTTTTTTCTACACTTTTTCTCTACGCTATTCATCGAATTATAGGCATTAGGAAGGTCAAAGATTTTCTTGAAATAGAACGATTTGCCGTCATTTCTACATTCAAAAGTCATATTACAATCTATGCGGTGCTAGCTGCAATTGGAGGGCTTTATACCTTTTTACAACTCCAGTTTGATCTCCAATTATTGTTGATTCTTCCTGCATTAATTTCTTTGGGTTATGTATTACCCATTTTTGGTAATCAAAAAAGATTAAGAGATTTTGACCAAATTAAAATCATCTTAATTGCTGTTGTTTGGTCTTTAATCACAGTTGTGATGGTAGTTATTGATGAAGGATTCTCATATTTTTTTGATAAGAAAAACGGGTCATATTTATTTCTGACAATAGAGCGATTTTGTTTTATTTTTGCTATAACACTTCCTTTTGATATTCGTGATTTAAAAGTGGATCGGGCGACCAACGTTAAAACGATTCCAGCTAAAATAGGAGTCCAAAAAAGTATTTACTGGGCAATTTTTCTAATATTTGTAGCTCTTGTTTGTTCGATTTTTTCCAATATGATCCTAAATAACGAATCAGGCATTTTAGTAGGACAAATATTGTTTTATTTGCTTGTTCCTGTATTAATTTATCAAACTAAAAAATCCAAGCACGATTATTTTTTTTCAGGTTTAATGGACGGAACAATGTTATTTTCCCTGTTGTTTATTTTATTTTTTACAGAATTATTTTCTTGATTCAGATCAACTATTTTCCTTCAAAAAGGCAATTAATTTACGAACGGCTTTCCCTCGATGACTAATTTCATTTTTAGTTGTTTTATCTAATTCAGCAAACGTTTGTTCATAACCTTCGGGAACAAAAATTGGATCATATCCAAAACCATGATCGCCTTTTTTTTGCTCAATAATTTTCCCTTTACAGATGCCTTCAAACGTGTGCATATTTCCATTCAAATATAAAGCAACAACTGTTCTAAATTGTGCCGAACGATCCGTTTGATCCGATAGATTTTTAAGCAATAAATTCATGTTATCCTCAGCGTTCTTAGCTGCTCCAGCATATCGAGCAGAATAAATACCCGGTTCATTATTTAGAGCTTTAACTTCCAAACCAGTATCTTCCGAAAAACAATTCATCGCATAATGATCTACTATATACTGCGCTTTTTGGATGGCGTTACCTTCAATAGTCGCTTGCGTTTCGGGAATATCAACTTGACAGCCAATATCTTTTAAACTTTGAATGTCAAATAAATCACCTAACAAGTCATTAACCTCCATAACTTTATTAGGATTACCTGTTGCAAAAACAAGTTTCATAAATATAATTTTTTAGGATGTTTTGATACACAAATGTAGTATTATCAATGGTTTTCAACCAAAAAAGTGAAGTCTTATTTACTTTTAATAAAAAAACACTTACTTTTGGAATATGACAAAAAGTGTATCTACATATGTAGCTGATTTATTATATGAAAATGAAGTCGTCATTCTTCCTGGTTTAGGCGGA
Organism: Saprospiraceae bacterium; assembly: GCA_020628085.1. Classification (GTDB taxonomy): domain Bacteria; phylum Bacteroidota; class Bacteroidia; order Chitinophagales; family Saprospiraceae; genus JAHDES01. The sequence continues at coordinate 36,554 of JAHDFQ010000025.1, read as the reverse complement.
TTCGTATCTTCATATAAACCTGCAAATATAGATCACGTTCAAGGATTGCTCTACCCGCCTTCCAAAAATATTGCTTTCAATGATAATTTATTGATAAACGATGGTTTGTTAATTAATAAAATTAGATCATCAGAAAATTGTACATTGAGCGAGGCACAATCTCGTTTAGATACATTTATTGACGAATTGCAAACAGGGTTAAAATCTAAAGAAATTATTGTTATTCCAGAAGTGGGACGGTTGTATTTAGATTTTGAGCAAAACATGCAATTCCTTCCTGATAGTGTAAACTATAACACAGATGTTTACGGTTTACCGACGGTTCAATATTACCCAATTTTGCGTAGTCGAGAAGCAGCTATCCATGATGCAGTACAACCCGATATAATAATTGAACCCAAGTCCAAAAGATACAAACGTCGAAAGTCATTTACTGCGTTGCTACGCCCTGCCGTTCCTTTTATCTTTGCAGGTTTAGTTATTGTTAGTGGGTTCTTGTTGTACAATTGGATCAAAGGTGCTGATACATCAAGTTTAGGAAAATTGACGCCCATTAGCTTACCAGGCAATTTAAACCAATCTCCTTCTAAAACCAGTCAACCTTATATCGCTGAGGAATTAAAATTGGACGAAGATGATATAGATAAAGAGCAGACGATTGTATCAGAGGAGTCAGATGTTGAAGAATTAGATACAGATTGGATCAATGAAGCTAAAGCAGCAGAAGCTGCTAGGGAAAAGGCACTATTAGAAGCAAATAAGAATGCTCGGTCAACAGACGACGAGGTGATTCGTCAATTTAAAGGAGAAAAATCCGCCACTATCATTCCTAATCATGCGATAGTAGTTGTTCATTCTTTTGGAGATAAAGCCAATGTCCTGCGAATGAAGGAACGGATTGAAAAGGCTAAATATGAACCTTTCACAATGGAAGTCAATGGTTTGACTAAAGTTGGGATGAAGGTATATTTTGATAACTACGACGAATTAGATACTGCTTTTGCTACCATTAAAGATAAATATAATGAACGTGCTTACATCTACAAAAAGCACATGAACTAATCCCATCTTTTTATATTTCTGATCGACTTGAGCACATGGTTTGGTAGAGAATCATTTTTATCTTAATAAAAATGATGTTTATATGGTCACGTTTCAGACACATTATGAACTTTCGTAAATACTTTATAAAATAACGTATTTGAGACATTTTACCATTTCATATAGTTAAATAAAAAGTTTATTCGATATTTTCCATATCTTCGGCAGCGAAACACAAAATCAACGTATCTTGAATATGAGGCTTATATCTAGCTCATATTGTACTTAATCTAAATGTATACACTCAACTTAGTCTAACCAACCTAAAGTGTACTACTGTCCAACCATTTAATTTCTAATTCTAACCACTAAGTAAGGGGTACTAAGTAATTGGTCAAAAAATTTGAGACCAAAAAAATGCTGAAAGAGCAGCAGAATAAGGCGTCTGAAGTATTATTTTGGTCTCTTAAATAAATTTTTTGTCTGATTAATCCCCTCAAACTACTACTAGTCATAAGGAACAATTTCTTTATGTCTCATTTTTATTAAAAGACCGTTTCAAAAATTGTAAATATGAATTCAAAGTTTACACTTGTATTTTTATTACTATTATCTAGTTTATCTAATCTTTTAGCTCAAAAAACTGAAAAATTTGAGTTGAAAAATGGTTCGATGGATTTAGAGTTCGAGATGCCTGATCTTACTATTGATTTTGAATTATGTGGACTCGAAAAAGGAGAAGAGTACTACATGATGATTATGGATGATCGAGGGAATAAGCAATGTAGCTATAACTTAGTCCCTTCAAAGGTAAATATCCTAAAAGACAAAGTCGATGCTTTCGTTGCTAAAGGAAATTGTATGAAGTTGGATATAGAACGATTTGAATGTCGTTCTGATGTCCAATATTTTTTTCCTCGATTGATTATTCGTAAAATACAAAAAGCAGATACTAAAGCCACTCCAATGTTGCTAAATGAAAATAGCGATGTAGAATTTTTGGTTAAAGAAGTTTTATTAGGAAATACTTGTGGTGATGTCTTTAATATTACATCTAAAGGACAGATAGGTACTTTTAGTGCTGGACTTAATTCAATCGGTGTTGAGGATGGTATTGTCATGAGTTGTGCGCCTTTAGGGCAAATGCAAGGAGGAAATCCTGGTACAGGAGAGGGTGGAGCTACTGGTCAAGGGCCCGGAGAAGGTAATGATGCTGATTTAACATTATTGACTAATCGGGCAATGAGAGATGCGGCTGTTATTGAATTTGATTTCACTCCCGTAGATAACATGCTCTCTTTTAGATACGTATTTGCTTCTGATGAATATTGTGATTATGCAGGAGATAATGTTTTATTTAATGATGGATTTGGCTTCTTTCTAAGTGGCCCTGGTATTTCAGGCCCATATACCAATGGTACTACAATTAACCCAGGAGGTGTAAATATAGCTACTGTACCTGGAACGGATGATCCAGTTACAATTGACAATATTCACTGGTACGGAACCTACCCACAATATTATGTTTCAAATGTAAATCCTTTGGGTGAAAACCCTAGTTTAGAATGTTCTCCTGTTGAACTTGACCAAGGAGGCTGTTGCTTAACCGAAACACCCTTTGATGGTTTTACGACGATACTTACAGCTGAAGCTGAAGTGATACCGTGTCAAACATACCATATTAGGCTAGTTGTTGCAGATGCAGTTGACCAAATATTTGGATCAGCAGTATTTATTGAAGGTGGAAGTTTTAGTATTGGAGACGGATTGGATTATGAAGTTGTTTTTAATGCTACTGGTAGTAATTACCTATACGAAGGTTGTGGAGATAGTACTGGTGTAATTCAATTTATTCGTACCGATCAAGGCACTGCGGCTGGAGAGTTGTCTATCAACATGGATGTAGATTTTACTGGTACCGCTACCAAAAATAAAGATTATGCAATTACATTTAATCAAAGTATTGACATACCACCTTTACCTGCACCTGGGTTTTGGTTTGAAGAAATTGTTGTTTTTTCAGATACAATAGTGGAACAAAATGAATTTGTCCAACTAGACTTAGAAGTCCCCTGTGAATGCGATCAACAAAGTCTCGGATTTACCATTGTCGATGTCAACCCGCTTACGCTTTCTAATATAATTGACGTCGATTATTGTTCCCCACAACCCGTTATCGTTTCGCCACAACTTGAAGGTGGACTTCCCGATGCTGCTTTTAATGGTGATGTGTTTGAATACACTCATTTTTGGACTGGCCCTAACGGATTCTTTTCTGATGAACTACAATTAAATCATACGCCACCTGGCCCTGGGTTTTATCAATATTTCTTTGAAGCCTTTGATGATTGTGGAACAACCGTTAATGATACAGTGAATGTGACCATTACGGGAACACCTGCGGCTTCAATCGCTGGTGAAGGGTTTGTCTGTCCCGAAAATCCAGAAACAGCACTTGAAGTAATTTTAGACGGTCCTGGTCCATGGGATTTGGTTTATGCTATTGACGGCGTTGAACAAACACCTTTGAATATTAGTTCATCTCCTTTTATGTTGCCAGCAGCAGCAGAAGGCGATTATGAGTTAGTTTCAGTGACCAGTTTCGGTTGTGAAGGAGAAGTAGAAGGAGTAGCACAGGTTTCGACACCAGTATTTAGTTTAACAACCGACCCCGTTAATCCTTCTTGTTTTGGTACAAATACAGGAACTATTGAAGTCGAAGTCTCTGGAGGGATAGCGCCATACACTTACGCTTGGAGTGATGGACAAACCACTCAACAAGCTACAGATATTAGTGCTGGTTCTTATGAAGTTGTCATTACAGATGACCTGGGCTGTACTACCTCTATCTCTTCATCTATTTCTGATCCTCAAGAATTGACGGCAAGTACCAGTCTACTAGCGGGTACGACATGTGCTGAACCCACGGCGGGTCAAGCTATGGTGATGCCATCGGGAGGAACAGGGATTTATTCTTATCAATGGAATAGTGGTGCAACTACAGAAACTGCTAACGGACTTCCATCTGGGACAGCACTGGTGACGGTCACCGATGAAAATGGTTGTAGTACCGAACAATCTATTGATATTCCTGCGGATGAAAATATTCCACAAGCGGCCTCAAATGTAAACGATATATTGACGTGTGAAGACCTAGAAGTAAACTTAAATGCGAATGGATCGAGTACAGGTGCTAATATTTCTTATCAATGGAGTGGTGGTACAATCGTTTCAGGTGCAGATACAAACGCACCAAGTGTTAGCGCACCTGGAACGTATCAATTGACTGTTACAGATAATAATAATGGTTGTACTAATACAAGTACAGTAGAAGTAACAAATGACTTAGCAGCACCGACTGCAAATGCGGGTGATGATGCTAGTATAACTTGTACAGAAACTACGGCTACCCTAGACGGATCAAATTCTACAGGAACATCTTCGCTGTCTTATGAATGGTTTGATAGTGGCAATAATTCTATCGGAACATCAGCAACTATTAATGTCAATGGTGTTGATACTTATACACTAATCGTAACGAATGATGTGAATGGATGTACCCAATTATCAACAGTAGAAGTTACTACTGATGCTATTTTACCAGTTGCAGATGCAGGTGTGACTCAAACATTGACTTGTACAACGACTGAACTCACTTTAGATGGTACAAATTCTGAGTCTGGTACAAATTATACCTACGAATGGACAGCGTTAAATGGTAGTCCAATTTCTGATAATACGTCTTTAACGCCCGAAATATCGGAACCAGATACCTATCAGATATTAGTCACCAATAATGATAATGGTTGTACAGAAACAGCAGAGGTTATCATTGAAGAAGATGTAGAATTACCTACCGCTGAAACGGTGATGGCAGATTTATTGACTTGTACAGAAACGGAAGTGCAAATAAGTGGAACAGGATCATCAACAGGTAATAATTTCTCTTATAGTTGGACAGACTCAAACGGTACGGAAATTTCAACTGACTTAAATGCAATTGTAGGAAGTCCTGATACTTATCAACTTCAAGTGACGAATACCGATAATGGATGTACTGAAACCAATACCGTTACGGTTGAAACAGATGAAGATACACCTGTTTCACTAGCTGGTGCGCCACAAACAATTACTTGTGATGATGCCATGGTCACTTTAGATGGTTCAAATTCAACTACAGGAGCTACAATAACCTATTCTTGGACAAATTCAAGTGGTACAGAAGTAGGCACAACACCAACTATCGAAACAGATGTTGCCGATGAATATACCTTAACTGTTATGGATTCTAGCAATGGATGTGAAATCGAATCAAGCGTAACAGTCGATCAAAACACCAACGATCCTGTTGCACTAACGAGTGCTCCACAAACACTAAATTGTATTGATACTGAATTCATCATAGACGGAAGTATGTCCACCGGTCAGTCCAGTAATCTTTCTTATGAATGGTTAGCAAGCGATGGATCAACTATTGCTACAACTGCGACTACACCAGTAACCACACCTGATACATACACCTTATTGGTCACAGATGTAGATAATGGTTGTACCAATGAAAATACACTGGAAATTAGTCAAAACATCGATCAACCTATTGCAGATGCAGGAGAAACAAGCACTATTACTTGCGATGAAGTTTCCGTTCCTTTAAATGCTTCTGCATCAACGGGTGATAATTTAGTGTACGAATGGACAAATGACCAAAACGAAGTTATTAGTACAGATGCAGAAACGATGACCGAATTGGAAGGAACATTTGCTGTTCAAGTCACTAATACGGAGAATGGTTGTACAGATATGGCAGAAGTAGAAATTGAAATAGACGTCGATCGTCCTCTAGTTGATCCAGGTATGACAACAAATTTAACCTGTGCTACCTTGGAAGCGACCTTAGATGCGTCCAATTCTTCAGGAGGTGATAATCTATCTTTTGTTTGGTCTGATGCAAATGGAAATATGGTTGCGAATGATGCTCTTACGTCAGTTACAGAGCCTGGAACATACGAAATTATGGTTACCAATGAAGACAATAATTGTGTACAAACCGAACTGTTAACCATCACACAAGATATTGAGATACCGACTGCTGATGCTGGTCTTGAACAAACCTTGTCTTGCTCTGATATTGATGTTCAATTGACAGGATCTGCTTCAAGTTTAGCTGGTGATAACTTAGTTTATGAATGGTCGAGTCCAACTGGAAATATTGTAAATGGTGCAACATCATTAACACCGACAGTAGATCAGCCTGCTATTTATACGTTATTAGTTACAAACACCGATAATCAGTGTACAGAAACAGCAGAAGTGGAAGTATTAAATGACGATAATGCCCCAGTAGCTGCTACTGAAGCTCCTGATGTTTTGAACTGTGAAACACCTAATTTATTTTTAGATGGTTCACCTTCTAGTCAGGGAGATAATTTTTCATATAGTTGGTCTACGATTGACGGGTCAATTATCAATGCAGCAAGTACTTTAAATCCACTTGTTAATGAACCTGGAACATATACATTAACCGTCTTAGATCAGGATAATGGTTGTGAAACCAGTACTTCTGTTATCGTAGATGAAAACGTTGAATTACCCGTCGCAGATGCTGGCGCACCACTATTACTGAACTGTAATAATGAGACATTGCTTACAGATGCTTCTGGATCAAGTGCAGGAGCAGAATTTACATATTTATGGACAACAGACAATGGTCAGTTTACTGGAAATGAATCAGCAAATGCAATTACAGTTACCGAAGGAGGAACATATGATTTATTAGTTACCAATACTGATAATGGTTGTACCAATTCTAGTAGTGTGACCGTATCGGAAGACTTTGCAGCACCTATTTTATCGTTTCCTACACCCGATATTCTAAATTGTATAACCACAGAAGTTCAGGTTCCATCAGATATTTCAAATGGTCAGAATTTTTCATACAGTTGGACAACATCTAATGGTAATATACTTGGAGACACAGATCAATCATCTATTGATGTAGATACACCTGGAGATTATACACTAGTCGTAACTAATTTGGATAACGGTTGTACTGAGGAAAGTGCTTCAACTGTTTCACAAGATATTCAAGACCCAGATGTGGATGCAGGAGCAGGTACTGAATTAACCTGTTCTGTTACCGAAGCTGCATTAAGTGGTTCAGGTTCAGAAGGTTCAATATTTAATTATAATTGGACAACAACTGAAGGAAATATAATTGCAGGACAAAACTCATTAACAGCACAAGCCAATGAGGCAGGTACTTACAATTTAATGATTACAAATACTGAAAACGGATGTACATCTGAAGACGATGTGATAATTTCATTAAATGAAAATATTCCAGTTGATATCATTCCGAATGTAACCCCACCACCATGCTTCGGTGATCCAGCCATTATCAATGTGGAAAGTATTGAAGGAGGTGTTGGGCCTTATCAATATTCATTGGATGGAGTAAATTATTCTTCTAGTCCGACATTTACGGGATTAGAAGATGGAACAAATTATAATGTTTTCATTCTAGATGCCAATGGTTGTGATTTGGAAGAATCTTTATTTATTGAGGCTGTCCCAGAGGTTACAGTAGACTTAACACCAAATGCTCAAATAGAAATTGGTGATGAACAAGAATTGGTTACATTAACTAATATTCCTGCTAATGAGGTGGCATCGGTCACTTGGACACCAAGTACATTTTTAACATGTGATACTTGTTTAGTAACAACATCACAAGCGACACAAACGACTCAATACACCGTGAATGTAGTCAATATTTTTGGTTGTGAAGACTCCGCTCAAATCATTGTTGAAGTTGATCGAGACATTAATATCTATCCACCAAATGCTTTTTCACCTTTTAGTTCTGGTGGGGTCAATGATAGGTACACACTTTTTTCTAAAGAAGGAACGATTGAAAATATTCGAACTATGAGGATTTATGATCGTTGGGGAAATCAAGTATTTGAAGATTTTGATTTTCCACCAAATGATGCTATTAATTTTGGATGGGATGGTACTTTCAAAGGTAAACAAATGGATCCAGGAGTATTTGTCTTCTGGGCAGAGGTAGAATTAATTACTGGTCAGGTTGAGCTGGTTAAAGGTGATTTTACATTGATGAAATAAAATTTTAAAGTAGAAAATAGACTTGTAAGAGCCTAATATTCATTTTGAATATTAGGCTCTTTGTTAATTAAAACTTATAATATTTCTAATCACAAAATGCTCCAAGTCATATTCACGTTTGGATAAAGACTACAAAAAGTAGATATTTACGCTTAATTTTAGAATATTAAACTTATTTCAATGTATAAATCTTTTTTCGTTGTATTTCTAATGCTCCTTCACATACAAATACTTTCCGCACAGATCGATCGCTGGCAGCAAGCGGTTGATTACTCAATGGATATAGTGATGGATACTAAAAACCATCAGTTTACTGGAAAACAGAAATTAGTATACACTAACAATTCTCCAGATCAATTGGATAAAGTATTCTATCACTTGTTTTTTAATGCTTTTCAGCCTGGTAGCATGATGGACGAGCGTTCAAGAACGATTAGTGATGCTGACCCACGTGTAGGTAATCGGATCTCAAATTTGAAAGACAACGAAATTGGTTTTCAAAAAATAAATTCTTTAACTCAAAATGGAAAACCCGTTAACTATAAAGTAGAGGGTACCATCTTGGAAGTTACCTTGAACGAACCTATTGAACCAAATTCAAGAGTAACTTTTGATATGGATTTTACGGCACAAATTCCCGTGCAAATACGTCGCTCTGGTCGAAACAACAAAGAAGGAATTGATTATTCTATGACTCAGTGGTATCCAAAACTTTGTGAATACGATTATCAAGGTTGGCATGCACATCCTTATGTGGGGCGAGAATTTCACGGCGTTTGGGGGAATTTCGATGTAAAAATCACCATTGATAGTAAATATATATTAGGTGGATCAGGTTATTTACAAAATCCAGAAGAAATTGGCTACGGTTACCAAAAAGGAAAAAAAATAAAGCATAAGTCTCGAAGTAAGTTGACTTGGCATTTCAATGCACCGAATGTCCATGATTTTTTCTGGGCTGCTGATCCAGATTATAAACATACCAAACTGGATGTGGAAGGTGTGACGATGCACTTTTTATATCAAGAGAATGATAAAACAAAAGATAATTGGGAAGCCTTGCCAGAGATATTAGCGAAAGCCCTACCTTATATGAATGAGCGGTTTGGAAAATATCCGTATAAACAATATTCATTTATTCAAGGTGGTGATGGTGGAATGGAGTATCCAATGGGAACGTTAATTACTGGAGAAAGAAGTTTGGGAAGTTTAGTCGGCGTTTCAATACATGAATGGTTTCACTCTTGGTATCAAATGGTATTAGCAACAAACGAAGCCTTATATCCATGGATGGATGAAGGGTTTACGTCGTATGGAACTAATGAAACAATGGATTATTTAAAAAAATCAGTAAAATCACTTGGTCAACCTACATCTGATCCACACCCACATATGCGTTCATATAAAGGTTACCAAAATATTGTAGAAGCTGGAATTGAAGAACCTTTATCCACACATGGCGATCATTACGTGACCAATGCCGCTTATGGAATTGGTTCATATAGCAAAGGTTCTATTTTCTTAAACCAATTGGAATATATTATTGGAGAAGAAGCGTTTGATAAAGGGATGCTGGAGTATTATGATCTTTGGAAATTTAGACATCCGAATCCAAACGACTTTATTCGAGTGATGGAAAAAGTTTCTGGTTTAGAATTAGATTGGTATAAAGAATATTGGGTAAATTCTACGCATTTTATTGATTATGCCGTTAGGGACGTTCGTTCCGCTAAGAAAAACACGGTGGTAAGTTTGGAGCGTATTGGCAAAATGCCGATGCCAATAGATGTGGTTGTTACCGATAAAAAGGGACGCAAAACATTTTATACTATTCCGTTGACGATTATGAGAGGTGAAAAAACGAAAGATGGTAATGATGTTTATTCTGTCGCAGAAAGTGATTGGCGTTGGACGCACGCCGACTATGAATTAACCATTCCTATTAAAGCTAAAAAAATTGAAAAAATTGAAATAGACCCTAGTATGCGTATGGCTGATTTGAATCGTGAAAATAATATTTATGAAAAGAAAGAGAAGAAATAAAATAAAATCTGAGGGTTTCAGAGATGTATAACAAATTGTCGTACTAGAAAGTATATATCTATTTAAGACTTTTCGCTTCTGTGAACCCCTAGCAAATTAGAGCAAAAAATTGTTACACACTCGGTTTTAGAAATATATTATTTATATAAATTATTCCTAAAGGGTCAATTGCTATGCAGTTGACCCTTTTCTGTTTAATGTTTTGTTGTAAAAAGTTAAACAAAAAAATAGATTTGATGTTATTTAGTTGGTTTGCAACCACAAAGTGTACTCATTGTCTTGACAAGGTACATTTAATTTTGATAACCAATTTGAAAGTTAGTAAATCAAAAATATGAACGCTAATTTTTACTAAAAAGAAAAAATGACAAAACCAATCAACACGGAGTTAAATGGTAAAATTCAACACTTTATCGAAATGGGAGAGGAACACGTAGGCACGTCTATTGATACACCCATGCGTGAAGATGCATTTCACTTATCTGATGAGGAAAAAATAGAAAAAATAGAAAGGCACTTTCGAGAAATTATGAATATCATCGGACTAGATTTAACAGATGATAGCTTAAATGGAACGCCTCGTCGAGTAGCAAAAATGTATGTAAAAGAAATATTTGGTGGTTTGAATCCTAAAAATAAACCAGCCGCTACGATGTTTGACAATAAATTTAATTATCGTCAAATGTTGGTAGAAAAAAATATCACACTGCATTCTACTTGCGAGCATCACTTTTTACCTATATATGGAGTGGCTCATGTTGCTTATATATCTTCAGGGAAAGTTATTGGCTTATCCAAAATCAACAGAATTGTAGAGCATTACTGTAAGCGACCACAAGTTCAAGAACGTTTGACCATCCAAATTGCTAATGAACTTAAAAAAGTATTAAAAACAGAAGACGTCGCTGTCTATATTGATGCAGAACACATGTGCGTCAAATCACGTGGAGTAAAGCATACACACGGAAGTACGGTAACTACCGAGTTTTCAGGAAAATTTCTTAACGAACATACTCGTGCTGAATTTATCCAAGCGGTTAAAAGTTAATTATAGTAAATTTATATTCATTCGTAAAGTCCCAATGTAATTTAGTTTGCATTGGGATTTGTCGTATAGACTACCAGTGTTAATCATATTTTCTAGTATATTTGAAATTGTTCTCAAATTATGCAATACATCTACATTATGGATAATAATATTACCAGAGGAATAGACCCATTTATCAAAATACGTATACTAATACTGTTTACTTTATTTATTTCAACTAATATATTTGGTCAAGAACTAAATCCTTCGGTTGTCCAAAAAGTAGTTCAAGATAAAATAGAGCAATATCCAGATGATTTTCATTCGATCTATATTTTATTTGAAGATCAAATTGATTATAATGCAATGGAACGTTTATTTGTTCAAAATAATGTAACTGTTGAAGAACGGTCTACAAAAACGATTTTGGCACTGCAAGAAAAAGCTACAACAACTCAAACCTCTATGTTGCGAGAGTTAGAACAAAATACTCTCGTACGACAATCATCTATTCGACCATTCTGGCTAGCTAATTCTATCTTTTTTGATGCTAAAAAAGAGCTTATTACACAATTGAGCAATCGCCCTGAAATTGCTTGGATTGGCTATAATTCAATTATGGGAATGACTGAAACAGTAAGTATAGGCGAATCAACGAGTGAATTCAGGGTACAACCTGATAGTACCGAGCCAGGTCTAATTGCGGTCAATGCACCTGCACTTTGGGAAAAAGGATATACAGGGTATGGAACGACGGCTTTCATCAACGATACAGGGGTATATCCATTTCATCCTTCTATATTTTCTAATTTTGAAGGTCATATTGAGGCAGATGATAACGATTTTTATGAGTTTTCGGAATCAGAAAACTATCCTTTTGATTGTGGAGATCACGGAACGCATGTTTGTGGAACTACACTGGGTTTGGATCGTGTAACCAAAGATACGATTGGTGTAGCGTTTAATGCCAATTGGATTGGTGCAGCGATACTCTGTGGGGTAGGAACAGCCGATAATGTAGGTGCATTTCAATGGTCATTAGATCGAGATGGCGATCCAAATACAGCGGATTATCCTGATATTATCAATAATTCTTGGCGTGATTTAGACATGATTCCTGGTGAAGATTGTCAAAGTATTTATATTGCAGTGATGCAAGCAATGGAACTAGCTGGAATAGCAGTAATATTTTCAGCTGGCAACGAAGGACCTGAGGAAATGACCATTACCGCACCACATAATGTAAATATAGATACACTAAATACATTTACAGTAGCTGCAACATCTGTCTTTTTTCCTTATAATGTAGCTAATTTTTCAAGCCGTGGACCATCTGAATGTGGTGGCGAAGGCAGTCTTTTAATTAAACCTGAAGTAGCTGCGCCTGGTGTAAACGTCCGTTCTTGTGTACCAACAGGGTATGATAATAAATCAGGAACTTCAATGGCGGCTCCTCATACAAGTGGTGTTGTATTGTTACTAAAAGAGGCTTTTCCATATTTAACGGGTCGAACGTTACTCAACGCTGTTTATCAAACCTGTACTGACTTAGGAGAAATGGGAGAAGATAATATTTATGGTCGAGGCATGATTAATGCAGGTGCGGCATTTGAGTTTTTGGTGAGTCAAGGCAACGAGCCAGTTCCACCAGTAGTAACTGACGATTTAGTCATGGTGAATGTATTTGCCAGTCAAATAGCTTGTGATAATGAAGTGGATGGATTGGTGATTTTTGAAAATGATGGTTTCCGAACAATTAATTCATTAGAAATAGAGTATCATACCACATTGAGTGATGTACAAACCTACAATTGGACAGGTGAACTGGGAGTAAACGAACAATTGAGTATTCAACTACCAAGTTTTTATGCTCCAGAAGGGGATCAAAACTTTACGGTTCGAGTTAAAAATCCGAATGGAACGGCAGATTTAAGACCACTTAATAATCAAATGATCTTAAGAATGACGGTTTCTTCAGATGAGCAAATTGTGGCATATGTAGATGATTACATTGTTTGTAATAACTCTAATGTTATTGTTAAAACATCTTATCAAGGAGATGGTAATGTTCATTGGTTTGATGCCGAACGAGAGGGTAATTTGATCGGAATTGGACAGTTTCTAGAAATGGAAGTCGCTACATCAACCAATGTCTTTGCAGATATTGTATTTAATAAAAACATAGGTTTGAGTTCAACAGAAACTGGAACATCATTCGTTGAGGAAGATTTAAATGCAGCCTTAATCTTTGATTGTTATGCTCCATTTACTTTAAAGGAAATAACAGTTTATTATGAATCAAGTGGTGGGCGAGAAATTTCGTTATTTGATAATAATGGTGAGAAAATAAATTCAAAGATTTTACTATTATTTGGTTCTGGTTCAGAACGAGTAGATTTAAATTTTGATATAGAACCAGGTGAAAATTATTACTTAGCATTAACAGATGGTAAGTCTTTAGTTCATAATACAAGTGGTGCTGATTTTCCATATGAAATTCCAAATATCTTGTCTATTAAATCTGGAGTTTTAGATACATTCAATTTTAATGAAAATTATTATTTCTTTTATGATTGGGAAGTAGAATATCATGACATTTGTGGAAGACGAGTAGTAGAAATTGAAACGACTTCATCCTTCAATGATCCACAATCTATATTTACAACTTCTGTTGATACTATTGATTTGAGTGAAATGAACAATTTTACAATTGAAAACCAGTCGATAGATGCCATAGAATGGTTCTGGGATTTTGGAGATGGAACTACTAGCACCGAAGAAAATCCGACCCACGCTTATCAAACAGAAGGTTCGTATTTTGTTAGTTTAAGTGTATTAAACGCAGAGGGTTGTTCAGACGCTAGTGCTATTTCGATTGAAGTTGTAGATGATCTGGTCTCAACACAAAATATTACCCAATCATCAACTATAAAATTGTATCCTAATCCAACTTCCAACATTATTCATATAGAATTTGAAGAAAAGAATGAATTTGAACAATTATTAGTGATGGATGCGGTTGGTAAAATACATCAGCAACTTGATATTGCAGCTAATCATAAACAACTCAGCATTCAGTTCGATCAATATGCAGTAGGATTATATTATCTATATTTCAGGGGTAAAAATGGAATTGCTGTTAAGAAAATTATAAAGCAATAAAATTAGTTGGGTAATCATACTAAACTCTTTACAAAAGAGGTTTTTAATGTGATTAAGAATTATACATAAAAATTAGCAAAATTGAATTTTAGTAAATATATCGTTATAATAGGTTTGTTTTTTGTATCAAATTTTTCTTCATATGGACAGGTTATTCCTCCTAGCAATGAAGATGAATATGAAAAAGAATATCAAAAAAGGATCAAAAAGGACTATATTTTTGGTGTATACATTCCCAAAGATTTAGCCGATGCTTTTATACAGTTGAACAAATTGATTGATGATGAATCGAAAGCTAAATTTAAAAATGCTCCAGAGGCAGTCGCTGTAAAGAAACTGCATTTTAGCTTTGGTCGATGGATGAGTTACAATTGGAGTTTTTACGAAGGATCACGGTTTTCTGAATATCTTAAAAATTTAGGTATTTATCATCCAGATGATATGTCTACGTTTGTGATGTTGTCTTATCATCGAAACTTAAATCGAGTGCCACTTCAAGTGAAAGAGCAAATCACTCAAATTCAATATAAACGTCAAAAAGAAAAAGATGACAAGTTAAAAGCAGGTGAAGTTATTAGTGAAGAAAAGCGAACACGCCAGAATTAAGCAAGTTATAACATTTGACCAAAAAAAGGTTATCAATGTTCTTCTTGATAACCTTTTTTCGTTCACCACTGAAAGACAGCAATGTAACCCACAACGGAAGCTGCCAAAAGTAGCATAATTAGATAGTACAGATAAATACCTTTATCTCGTTTTTTTGCTGCGTTCTCCAACTTCTTTTTCGCTGCATGTGTCAATACCATTCCTTCATTCATACCTTGAATTGCATCATTCTTTGTATTTAGAAAGGTTCTTTCTCGCCGCAAGCGTGCATTGTTTCGGATACTGATAATTGCATTTACTGAAAATCCCATAATATTATTTTTGAGTAAATTAGTATTTATAAGATCAGAAAAAAGTGCAATAATGTCTATTTTACTCGATCAACCAAGTAGGAATTACGGCAAGTGAAGCAAATGATAGGAATAAGAATAAAAAAAAGGAGGAATATCGCCAGATATTCCTCCTTTAGATTATAGGATATATTTGAAGCAAAAACTTCATTGTTTTATAAATATGATACAAAATAGAAGGTTTATGAAATGAAAGTGACGAAACTATCTTATTTTGTTATAGATTTAATTTTTAAATACTCATTCATGCCTTTACCTCGTAGTCAAACCCGTATATATCAATTGTTAACCAGTGAGTTAACGCAACATTTACTGCTCGGGGCATCTATATTTATTATTATTTTTTGTTTCTTTTCTATCCATGCTTGGTATGAAAACGTGTTTTTAGATGCTGCGGCACACCCAAGTTGGGCTAGTTTTTTAGTTTATTTTGAAGATTCTACTCGGTTACAACAATTCGTTCATATTTTTGCTGAAGCATTCATTTACACTTTGGTCATGGGGATTCCTGTATATTTCTGTTATTTTTTAGTGTATAAAAATAACTTATACCGCAGGACATTGTTGAATTATATGAATGAGGACAAAGTTCGAGGATGGGAATTATATTTTTTTTTAATTGTAAGCAGTATCATTGCGTTTGCATTTACATTTCCCATTTACTTTTTCTTTAAAGCCAATTTGACAATTATTGAATCACGTATTTGGTATCATACCTTGGTCGTTATTTATTTATTAACCATTCTGACTACTGCTGTTTCTTATCAAAAAGAGAGAAATGAACAGCTTCGTTCTTTGGAACGGAAAGAACGGCAAGAAGCTATTGATCGACGTAAAGACGCTGAACGAGAACTTCAATTTTTGAAGAAACAAATTCGACCTCATTTTTTATTTAATACGCTCCAAAATTTACAGATTTTAGCAAAAAAAAAGTCGGATGAATTGCCTCATTTAATGCTTGAATTAGCTACCTTAATGCGGTACTTGATTTATAGAACTAATACCAAAATGGTCATGTTGGAAGATGAATTAGACTTCATTCAAAGCTACATCAACCTCAGTAAAGTTCAATATCGAGGAACAAATTTGCTGTCTTACAACGTCTCAGGAGACACAGACAAGCAGTACAAAATTGCTCCCATGATTATTTTAAATATTATAGAAAACTGCTTCAAACATTGCAATCCGACCCCCAACGGAAAAAAAATTATTGACATACATATTAAAATTCAAAATAATAAATTAGATTTAATCACCCAAAATACGTACAAGCAAAACAGAGTTAATGAAGAAGACCTCAATGATAAACCCAAAATGAGCGGTTTAGGTCTAGAAAGCGCAAAACGATATTTAGAATATATGTACCCTGATGAATATGTTTTAGAATCTACATCGGATAATCATATATTCAAAATGTACTTACAAATACCTCTGAAATAAGCTACTATGAAACCATTTTGCAACTATATTATTGTAGAAGACGAACCACTTCAAGTGGAGAATTTGATTGATATATTGAGTGAGCGATTAGATTTAAATCAAGTTGGCGTATTCAATACAGCAATGGAAGCATATCAATTTCTTACAATTGAAGATTCAGTACGAGTCGATATTATGTTTTTAGATATTCAAATGCCAGAGCAAAACGGTTTGTCACTACTCAAATCCATCAATAATTTACCTGATAAACCACGATCTATTATTATTTCAGCACACGAAGAATATGCCATTGAAGGATACAATTATGATGTAGCAGGTTACATCGTTAAACCTGTTTTTCCTCAAAAATTATTTCGGGTTATTGATAAAGTCGTTCAAGAATTACAACAAGAATTACCTCAAAAAGCACTAGAACAAGATTACGCCTTATTAAAAATTAAAAAGAAAGAAATAAAAATCTTTTTTAAAGAATTATTGTACTGCGAGAGTGCTGGAAATGATCTGATTATTACAACTCTAACGGAGCAACATACGCTCCGAGGAACACTTAAAGAAATTGAAAAGCAACTTCCAAGTTCGATCTTTATGCGTGTACATAATGGTTTTATTGTCAATATTCAGTACATAATTGGTCATGAAAATTTCACTCGGATCTTTATCCGATATGACATTCAATCAACAATGTATGAAGTTCCAATTGGTGGTAAATATCGAGATCAATTGAAGGAGTTGTTTGCAAAAAAAGAATAAACCAACTAAATCTGTTTTATGAGTAAAATCGCTGTATTTCCTGGTTCATTTGACCCCATCACAGTCGGACATGTAGACCTTGTACGACGTGCCGCTATATTATTTGACAAAGTAATTGTTGCCGTAGGGATCAATTCCCAAAAGAAATATCTATTCGATTTAGAAACCCGTCTAAAATGGTTGGAAGCTGTTTTCGTAGAGGATGAAAATATTGAGGTAGGCTCATTTGTTGGATTGACCGCTCATTATTGTGCTGAGCAAAATGCTCGTTATTTGATTCGAGGATTACGAAATGCTTCTGACTTTGACTACGAAAAAACCATTTCTCAACTCAATGCCATCGTAGGTGAAGGACTCGAAACGGTCTTTTTAATCAGTCAACCTGAATACTCACATATTAGTTCTACCATCGTCCGAGAAATCATCAAAGGAAAAGGAGATGCCTCTTCCTTTTTACCAAAAGAAGTGGTTTTATAGTTCATCAAAAAGATGTACTTTTGCGATCAATAACACAAAGATAAAATTCTATTACCTGGTTTGATTGAAGGTGCGGATCTATTCCAAACTATTTTAATCAAATTTTTAAAAAAATAAAAATGGCAAACGCATTTTATGAAGTACCCGTTCCAATCAACGAACCTGTTTTATCCTATGGTGCAGGCTCCTGTGAAAAAGATGATGTCAAGAAAGCTTTAAAGGAAATGAAAGCTGAAACGCTTGATATTCCAATGATTATTGGAGGAAAAAGAGTGACAACTGATGATAAAGTTGCTATTCATCCACCACATGAGATTAAACATACACTCGGGCATTTCCATAAAGGAGATTCTTCGCATGTTCATGCAGCTATTGATGCAGCTTTGTCAGCTAAACCGGCTTGGGAAGCCATGAGTTGGCAACATCGTGCGGCTATTTTCTTAAAAGCAGCGGACTTATTATCTGGTCCATATCGAGCCAGAATGAATGCAGCTACGATGTTGGGACAATCTAAAAATGTATATCAAGCTGAAATTGATGCTGTAGCGGAAATGTGTGATTTTTTCCGTTTCAACGCACAATATATGACGGAATTATACATGCAGCAGCCAGAAAGTGCGCCAGGTATATGGAATCGAATGGAGCATCGTCCTTTGGAAGGTTTCATTTTTGCCATCACACCATTTAACTTTACATCTATTGCGGCTAATTTATGTGCTGCTCCGGCGATGTTAGGAAATACAGTAGTTTGGAAACCAGCTGAAACCCAAATATATTCTGCAATGGTCATCATGGAAGTATTTGAAGAGGCAGGCTTACCAGATGGTGTTGTTAACTTGATTTACGTTGACGGACCTGTTGCTGGTGATATTATATTTTCACATCCTGAATTTGCAGGTTTACACTTTACTGGAAGTACAGGTGTTTTCCAGAATTTGTGGCAAACTATTGGAAATAATATTTCAAAGTACAACGCTTATCCACGTATCGTCGGTGAAACGGGTGGAAAGGATTTTGTAGTTGCTCATCAATCAGCTCATCCAAAGCAAGTTGCGACCGCCTTAGCGCGTGGTGCATTCGAGTTTCAAGGACAAAAATGTTCAGCTGCCTCACGTGCCTATATTCCAAAAAATATATGGAATGAAGTAAAGAAACATTTAGTTGAACAAGTAAAATCGTTCAAAATGGGAAGTCCCGAAGATTTTACCAATTTTATCAATGCGGTTATTGACGAGCGTGCTTTTGATAAAATTTCTCACTATATCGCTGATGCTAAAAAAGCTGATAATGCTGAAATTATTGTGGGTGGAGGTTACAATAAATCAGAGGGTTATTTTATAGAACCTACTGTTATTGTCACAGAAGACTCGAAATTTACGACTATGTGTGAAGAAATATTTGGACCAGTGCTGACTATTTTTGTTTACGAACCTGATGATTTTGAAGCGACTTTGGATATTGTAGATTCTACTTCTCCGTATGCTTTGACAGGCTCTATTTTCGCGACTGATCGTTATGCGATTACGCTAGCAGAACAGAAATTGAAAAATGCGGCAGGTAACTTTTATATCAACGATAAACCTACGGGTGCCGTTGTTGGTCAACAGCCATTTGGAGGTGGACGAGCATCAGGAACAAACGATAAAGCAGGTTCTATTTTGAATTTGCTGCGTTGGGTGTCACCAAGAACCATCAAGGAAACCTTTGTTCCTCCAACGGATTACCGTTATACTTTTTTAGAAGAAGCATAATTTTTAAGAATACGCTAATATAAAAAGAGCCTAAAATCTATTTGGATTTTAGGCTCTTTTTAATGATAAATTACAAAATTCGATGCAGTTATTTATATTTTAATTCACCTCTTTTGTAGACGGATTGTCAATCAATGCGAATAAAACTGCAACAGCAAGAACACTCAAGATTAAGAGTTTCATATGCGTAAGATTTGGTTTGAATTGTATAGCGTAAATTTAATGTTATATTTTTAGAGTGCAAAGGATTTTACAGCAATATTTATTAAGACGATCCTTTTTTGTAAAGTCACACAATTTGTAAAAATGAAATTTTTAAAATATATCTTTCCATTATTATTTGTATTCTTGTTACAGTCCGCCTGTTCTAATGATAAAGAGAATTCAACCATCACATCTAACCATAAGAAAAAACAGGTCTTTCATTATAATCAACCAAATAATATTACTTCTCTAGATCCTGCTTTTTCTAAAAGTCAAAATAATATCTGGGCTTGCGATCATTTGTATAATCGACTGGTTGAATTGGATGATGATTTGAATATCATACCAAGCATAGCTGAGAAATGGAGTATTTCGGATGATGGATTAATCTATACATTTACTTTACGAAACGATGTTTATTTTCATGATAATATTTGTTTTCCAAATGAAAAAGGTAGAGTAGTGGTAGCTGACGACGTAGTATATAGCTTCAACCGAATTTTAGATGAAACGGTAGCTTCTCCAGGATCGTGGATTTTTAAAAATCGGATAGCTCAATCAAGACCATTTGAAGCCATTGATGATCGAACTTTTGTCATGCGCTTGTCTAAGCCTTTCCGACCTATGTTAGGGATTTTAACCATGCATTATTGTTCGATAGTGCCTAAAGAAGCACTTAAAAAATACGGAAAGTCCTTTCGTTCCAATCCTGTTGGTACAGGTGCGTTCCAATTTAAAAAATGGATTGAAAATCAGACATTGTTTTTGACAAAAAATGCAAATTACTTTGAAAAAAATGGAACGGATCAATTGCCTTACCTAGACGGTATTCGAATTAGTTTTATTGGGGATAAAAAGACAGCTTTTTTAGAACTAATGAATGGAAAATTAGACTTGATTTCTGGATTAGAATCTTCTTATACGAACGAATTATTAACCTCGGAAGGAAATTTAAGAGAAAAGCATCAAGAAAAATTACAGTTCATAAAATCACCATATCTGAATACTGAATATTTGGGTATTAATATGAAATCCAAGGATAAAAATAATCCTTTGCTCAAAAAAGAAGTCCGTCAAGCACTCAATTATGGGTTTGATCGAAATTTGATGCTTAAAACATTAAGAAATAATGTTGGTAAAGCGGCCAATTCTGGATTTACACCAAAAGGATTACCTTCTTTTGATGCTACAACTGTAAAAGGATACAACTATAATCCTGATAAAGCACGTCAATTATTGGCTGATGCAGGTTATCCAAACGGCGACGGGTTGCCAGAAATCGAATTAATGACCAACAAAGATTACCTAGATTTATCCACTTTCATTGCTCGTCAGTGGGAAGATATTGGTATCAAAGCCAAAGTGGATGTGATTGAGTCGGGAACATTAAGAAATATGATGACCAAAGGGCAAGCTCCGTTTTTTAGAGGTTCTTGGATTGCTGACTATCCAGATGCAGAGAGTTACTTCACCGTTTTTTATAGTAAAAATCCCGCTCCACCCAATTATACACAATTCAAAAATAAAGAATTTGATGATTTGTATGAAACAGCTTTAGGTGAAAATGACGATATAAAACGATATGATTTATATCAGAAAATGGATCAAATTTTAGTAGAAGAAGCACCCGTTGTTTTCTTATTTTATGACGAAACAGCGATTTGTGCTGGAAAGAACATTTCTGGATTGAGTAAAAATGCGTTGAATCTACTGTCCTTAAAAAATGTCAGAAAAAAGTAGTAAATATCGAATTCAGATACAAGGCATTTTTAAAAAACCCTGTATCTGAATTGCTGAAACTAGAATGAATGAACGATCGCCAAAAAGTCATCTGCTTTTAAAGATGCACCACCAACCAGTCCACCATCTACATCTTTTTGAGAAAAAATTTCTTTCGCATTGGCAGGTTTTACACTTCCCCCATACAGAATAGAGGTGTTGTTAGCTACTTCACTTCCGTATTTGTCGGAAATTAAGTTGCGAATGGCGGCGTGCATATCCTGTGCTTGTTGAGGTGATGCCGTTACACCAGTACCGATAGCCCAAATGGGTTCATAAGCTATAACGATCTTCGAAAAATCTTCTGCTGATAAGTCAAACAAACTTTCTTTGATTTGATTAGAAACATACTCAACTTGTTCACCAGCTTCACGAGTGGGCAATGCCTCACCACAGCAAAAAATGGGTTGCATTCCAGCACCCAAAACTGTTTTTACCTTTTCAGCTAACAAAGTATTGTTCTCATTAAAATATTCCCGTCGTTCAGAATGCCCCAATACCACACAATCGACACCAATTGAATTTAACATTCCAACAGAAATTTCACCAGTATAGGCACCACTTTGTGCTTGATGACAGTTTTGTGCAGCTACTTTGACATTGTCCTTTGACTTTGCTATCTCTACAACGGATTGTAAATGAATGAACGGAGTAGACATAATAACAATGGTATCTGTCGTTTCAGTACCATCAACAACGGCAGTTGCTAAGTCTAGTCCCTCTTGATAAGCTTTATTCATTTTCCAGTTTCCTGCGGCAATATTTTTACGAGCCATAATATTATGTTGTTTTTATGGAGATTTTTTCGCCCAAAAATTTAGGCTGTTTATTTAGTATGTATGTATCAATAATCGCTTTACAACGAGCTAAATATTCTCGATATTCTGGTTTTGAAATGATATTTGGAAAAGGAGCTTTGGCATTATAAGCAATGGCATCAATACCATTCTGTTTTGCTAGGAAGCAAGCTCGATAATTATGAAAACCTTGTGATATAATGGTTAATTGACTTTGTTGAAAAACTTTTTTAGAACGAATAACAGAATCCAAAGTACTAAACCCTGCATAATCTAATGTAATATCAGATTCTAAGACCCCTTTCTTAATCAATGCTTGTTGCATAGCGGTAGGTTCGTCATAAGATGGATGACCATTATCGCCACTAACTAAGATGTGATTGACTTTTCCAGAACAATATAGTTCAACTGCTGCTTCAATTCTTGTAGAAAAATAAGGGTTGATATAACGATTATAAATTAAAGGATTTGTTCCCAAAACCAGAGCAACTTCATTTTTAGGAATGTCCGTTTTGTTATGATAAATATTTGATTCAAAGCAAGTGGTCATATAATAATTAACACCAAAT
Source organism: Saprospiraceae bacterium (assembly GCA_020628085.1). Lineage (GTDB taxonomy): Bacteria > Bacteroidota > Bacteroidia > Chitinophagales > Saprospiraceae > JAHDES01. Next base: position 13,433 of record JAHDFQ010000025.1, on the reverse strand, counting down.
GCAAACATGCCAATACTAAGAAGGAGTAGCATACTCAAACCAGCCAACTTCAATAATTTTCTCAACAATTTGGACGCTATCCTCATTCTATAAAACTTCCTCTTTTCGTTTTAATTTCGCTTGTTTTTTATAGTCTTCGTTTTTCTCAATTTTGTGAGTTGGACGAGACCATTTAATTTTTTCAGCTTTTTCAGCTTCGGTTAAAGTGACTTCTGATGAAACCCGCTGCTCGTTTTTAGCAAATGATTTTCGAGGAATTAAACCCAGCGTGTCAAATAATTCCATATCAGAATTAATATCTGGATTTGGAGTGGTCAATAATTTATCACCTGCAAAAATAGAACTCGCACCTGCCATAAAACACAAAGCCTGACCTTCCGCAGTCATCGAAGTCCGACCAGCAGATAAGCGAACAGTCGTCGTTGGCATCACAATTCGAGTCGTAGCGACCATGCGTACCATTTCCCAAATGGGCACATCTTGTTGTTCTTCCAGAGGTGTTCCTTCCACTGCAACCAATGCATTAATCGGCACAGATTCAGGTTGTGGACGTAGCATGGACAGTGTTTTCAACATTTTACAACGATCTTCCACCGCTTCACCCATTCCAACAATTCCACCAGAACAAACGGTTAATTTTGCTTTTCTAACGTTGCTTAATGTATCCAGACGATCTTGATAACCTCTGGTAGAAATAATTTCTTTATAATAATCTTCTGATGTATCTAAGTTGTGATTGTAAGCATGTAAACCTGCTTCGGCGAGGCGTTTAGCTTGCGATTCTGTCACCATTCCAAGCGTACAGCAAACTTCCATTTTCATGTCATTGACGGTTTTGACCAGTTTTAAAACATGTTCAAATTCGTCATCATTTTTGACATTTCGCCATGCTGCACCCATACACAAACGCGAAGAACCCGTTGCTTGCGCATCAATGGCCGCTTTTTCAACCTGTTCTACCGACATCAGATCATTTTTATCAATATCAGTATGGTAACGAGCCGCTTGTGGACAATAGGAACAATCTTCTGGGCATCCACCTGTTTTGATCGACAGTAATGTGCTGATTTGTACCTCACGAGGGTTATGATGTTTTCGATGTACCGTAGCCGCCTGAAAAACCAATTCCAATAAAGGCATGTTATACACTTCCATGATTTCGTCTAAAGTCCAATCTCGCATATCAAATTGTTATTTTATAAATGATTGGTCGGTTTACTAATCAAAATACTGACTGCGGTACCACCAAATCCAACTGTATTTATTAATATATTTTCTATTTTATCGGGATATTTTCCCAAACTTGAATCCGCAAGATAAGGAATTGGAATGAATTGATTATGTAAAATCATTAAAAGTCCTAATTCTAAACTCAATCCTCCTGAAGCACCCAATGTATGACCGATTTTCCACTTATTACAAGTAATGGCTGGGCTATTTTTTTGAAAAACCTGTTGTATAGCATTCCATTCGGATTGATCGCCACGAATCGTTCCTGGTGAATGAGTAATAACAATATCTATATCCGATTTATCTGTATATTGCACCGCCATTTCCATACTTTTCTGTAAGCTAATACCTTGTTTAGAAATAGAGGTCGGATGTTCAATGGATTCTGTTGCAAAACCAATTCCGTTTATCCAAGCCACTGGTTTTTTAGGTTTGTTTTCGATGGCGAAAACGGCAGCACCTTCACCTAAAATCATTGAATTTCTAGTTTTTTTTAAATCCATGGCTTGACAAGGATAATCACTTTTTTTATCGTTATAAATGCGTAATGCTTGCATTTGAGCTATCGTGAAAGGCGTAATCGGAGCTTCACTTCCACCCACTAAAAATTGTTTGGAAAAACCAGATTGCAAGCATGCTATACCGTTTAAAATACTATGAAATGTCGTACTACAGGTCATTGAATGGCTGAATGCCAAACCTGTTGAACCAATATCTTTTGCCGTCCAAGATGAAATATTTCCCAATGTCGTTAGGGGAGAAGTGAGCAAATCATCCTTTAGATTTTCTTTTTGTAAGAAATTCGTATGAAATCGTTCAAACAATTGAGTTGCACCTCTGGAAGAACCTATATTGACTCCAATATCTATGTTATTTTTCCAATTAGAATTTTGAACGGCTTGGCGACTTGCTAAAATACTCAACAATACACTGCGATCAAGTTGGGCATAATATTTACTTTCTAATTGTAATTTATGAAGGTATTGATTGTCCTTTTCTAATAGCGTAGAAGTATTCGTATCGTAAGTGGTTGAATATGAAATTAGTGTTTTTGGACTTAAATATTGTTCCCAGACCTCCTTTTTATCAATACCTAGAGCGGAGACAGCACCCCAAGATACTATTCCGATTTGTTCTTTGTTGACCAATGTATAATGCTCTTTTTATGAAAACTAAATGACTTCTGCCACCACAAAAATACTTCCTCCAATGAAAATTAAGTCATTTTTATCAGCATTTCTTTTTGCAGCTGCCAAAGCGTTTTTTACTGAAACGTAAGAACGCCCATTTAAACCAAAGCTTTCAGATTGTGCTTTTAAAGTCTTAGCATTCATTCCACGAGGAATATCTGCTTTTGCAAAATAGTATGTTGCAGTTGTTGGAAACATAGGTAAAACAGCACTCAAATCCTTATCGGAAACTGTTCCGTAAACAAAATGTAATTTTTGATAATCTAATTTTTCTATTTCTTTAAGTACCAGTTTCAATCCACCTTCATTGTGCGCACTATCACATAAAATCGTTGGTTGTTTTCCCAATAACTGCCAACGACCCATATAGTTGGTCAGTGTTTTAATAGAGAAGAATCCCGTTTTAATACATTCCAAAACGTCCTTATTATCAAACAAATCTGATACTTTTTGGAGTTGTTTAATGGTTTCAAGAGTTGTTGCAATATTTTTGGTTTGATATG
>JAHDFQ010000025.1:0-10410 GCA_020628085.1 Saprospiraceae bacterium | reverse complement strand
GCTTTTTCGCTAGCAATTTTAGGTAATGTATCGCCCAACATATTTTGATGATCGAAACTGATATTCGTAATCACACTTAAAAGGGGCGTGATGATGTTGGTCGAATCTAGTCGTCCACCCAAACCTGTTTCGATGATGGCAATATCCACACGTTCTTTAGAAAAATGATGAAAAGCCAAAGCAACGGTAATTTCAAAAAAAGAGGGTTGAATTTCCTCGAACAGCGTTTTACAATTAGCCACAAATTTAACGACCGTTTTTTTGGGAATAAGCTGCCCATTAATTTTGATCCGTTCCCGAAAATCTTTGTAATGTGGGGAAGTATATAGACCCGTCTTCAAACCTGCTGCTTGACAAACCGAACTTAATAAATGTCCCGTTGATCCCTTCCCGTTTGTTCCTGCAATATGTATACTTTTAAAGCTATTTTGTGGATTACCCAATCGTTCACATAGTAACTTAATATTACCCAAGTCCTTTTTAAATGCAACCGCACCAACTCTTTGAAACATAGGAAGTTGATGAAATAAATATTGTATGGTTTCTTTATAATTCATATAAAAAAAGGGAGCAATTTTTAGTTGCACCCTGAAGATTTATTTTGTAAAAGGATTCTATTTTACTTTAAATTCATAAGTAATTGAACCACATTGTTTATCAATATTTCCGTCTTTAAACGTCCATTTTCTAGCGTTTTGTTCTGCTAGTTTTATCAACGTTGTATTTTGAGTATTTGAACCACTTAATGTATATTTAGCAGACAATACTTTACCGTTTTCATCCACACATACATTGATGACGACTGTTCCAGTAGCTTGCGAATTATCTTGAATATTTGGACCTGAACCACCACGAGAAGCTAATCCACCACCTACTTTTCCAGAACCGGTACTGATACCTTCTAAGTTCTTAGCATCAGGATCACCATTTGGATCGCCTTGATTGCCACTTGTTCCGTTATCTCCTTGACCGTTTCCATTGCCAAATAAGCCACCTAATTTATTTTTCAGATCATTAGCCGCAGCTTTTTTAGCTTCTAGTTCTGCTTTTTTTCTTGCAGCTTCTTCTGCTTTTTTGCGCTTAGCTTCTTCCTCAGCTTTCTTTTTTGCATCTGCTTTCTTTTGAGCTTCACGCTCTGCTTTTTTCTTAGCGTCCCTTTCCTTTTTTTCCTTTTCCTTTTGTTTTTTTATAGCAATAGATTCAGCATCATCTTTTATAACCTCTTTCGGTTTTGTATTTTCTTTAGGCTTTTCGGGTTTTGGATCAGGTTTTTCTTCTGGCTGGTTTTCTGGTTCACTTTCAGGTTCTGATTCTGTTTCCGTTTCATCAGATTCAGACTCCGAAGTAGTATCTTCTGGAATACTAGCAGCACCATTTTCTTCTCCATCACCCATATCTGGTATACCTAAATTTACTAAAATACCTTCTTGACCAGGAGGAGGATCTTGGTAAGTCATAAAAGGAAAAATCAGGATAAATAATGCTAATATCGTCCAGATGATAACACCAATCCTTGCTTTTTTTTCGCTTTCTTCTTGATTTTCTTGAATGATTGCATCCATAATGATGGGTATTTTATGATTTAATCAGAAACCCAAACCTTTTATATCAAACGTAAAGGGGTTTTATTCTAGTTTATATTTATTAGATTTAAGAAATCTTTAATTTTAATCCACTTCGGCAGCTAGAATACCGTTGATGTTAAACTGTAAAGCATAATCCATTACCGTTGCAACTTTTTCAATAGGTGCACGCGAGGAAGGAGAAATGATAACAGATTGACCTCTTAGACCTCTCATCACAGAACGTAATTTACTTGAGGAGACTTCTTTTCTGTTTACTAAATATCTTCCCTTGCTATTGATACTAACTTCCGTTAATTCTTTTTCATCTTTAGATGGTGGAGAAGTAGAATTTCCAGGCATCTTCAAATTCAATGAATTAGGAGCAACCAAAGACGAGGTCAACATAAAAAAGATCAATAACAAAAATATAATATCCGTCAACGATGACATACTAAATTCTGCACTTACCTTACTTCTTTTTTTCAGTCCCATAATTAAAACGTTTATAAAACTATCTGACGTAATGTGTGAATGAAATGAAACTTACATTAAACCTATTTTGGTTTAGGCTGAGTTGCTAAAATTGCTTTCAACCGCAATAATCCAGCTGCTTCCATAACTCGTGAAACTCGCCTAAATTCAACCCCTTTTTCAGCAACAATAGTCACAGATGCTTTCTTTTTATCCTTCAATGACTTAAGTTCTGACCGTAAAGAAGAAACCAAAGCACGATTACTAATTGGTTTACTATTGACGGTTGTTTTACCATCTTTGTATAGTTGAACGACTAAATTCGTAGGTGCAATTGTCTTTGAATCCGATTCAGGCATTTCAAAAGGATCAATTCTAACAAAATTTGAAGTTAACATGAAAAAGATTAAGAGCAAGAAAATAATATCCGTCAACGATGACATACTAAATTCTGCACTCACCTTACTTCTTTTCTTTAATCCCATAATCTAGAATTTTAGAAAATGAATAATATTCTTTCAATAAAATACCAAAAGAATTTATAGAAATATAGATTGTTAAGTGTCTAGTTACCAGGCTCTTGTAATAAATCCATGAACTCGGTAGTTGAACGTTCCATATTAAACACTACTTTTTCTACATTTGCCACTAAAACGTTATATCCGACGAATGCTAGAATACCAATAAATAGCCCAAAAGCGGTAGTAACTAAGGCTTGGTAAATACCACCAGCTAGTACATCAGGTGTAACGTTTGCCTCTGTTGCCATTTTGTAAAAGGCGAGAATCATACCTGTTACCGTTCCAAAGAACCCAATCATCGGAGCAGCACCTGCAATACTTGCTAATGTTGAAAGATTTTTTTCTAATTTAAAAATCTCTAAATTACCTACATTTTCAATAGCAGCATCAATATCACGAAGCGGCTTCCCAATTCGCATTAATCCTTTTTCAACCATACGAGCAACAGGTGAATCTGTTGTTTGACACAATGCTTTTGCACCAGCAATATTGCCAGAAATAACGCTTGCACGGATATTGTTCATAAACGTTTCATCAATCTTACCTGCGCGTTTAATAGTCAAGTACCGTTCTATAAAAATGTAAGTTGCAAGAAGTGATAGGATTAATAAAATAGCGACAATTGCAATTCCTAAAGGACCACCAGAAGCAATAATTTCATACAAACTCTGAGAAGTCATTTCTTCTTCTCCTTTTTTTCCTGCTTGAAAAAGCAACAACATATTCTGATTCATAAAATATATGGTTTTTAAATGCGAATGTTTTGTTTCGTTAAAATTGGATCGTAAAGTTTAATGAACGACATTTTCATGGCACAAATTATTAATTGATGCTTGATTTTTCTAATTGTATCCATTTTTTTTTAAATGTTTTATCATAATGTATCACTTTACTGTTGTAAATAATTTATCAGTAGATCTTTATCTAACCGTTTTCTTAATTATACATTGCTAGCGTCTTCTACGCAATCTGGAAAGATAATTGTTCTAACAAAGGATATACATTTCAAAATTCATCACAAAAAAGATATAAAAGACTTCACCAATTCCAAAGTTTTCTGATTTCATTATATCTTGTACTTATACACAGAAAAACTCTCAACAAAGTACTCTATTTTTCTATTTGAAAACTTTTTATGATAAACCAAAGCGTTTTAGATACTATCGGGAACACCCCACTTATTGAGTTGCAAAAAGTAACGGCTACCGTTTCAGCTACAGTTTTGGCAAAAGTTGAAGCCTACAATCCTGGACAATCGGCGAAAGATCGTATTGCTAAATATATGGTCGAAAAAGCTGAACGGCTAGGTAAATTGAAGCCCGGAGCAACTTTAGTTGAGGCTACTTCTGGAAATACTGGTTTTGGTTTGGCGATGGTTGCACGTGCAAAAGGCTATAAATGTGTATTAACCGTTTCTAGTAAATCTTCACAAGAGAAAATAAATCTCCTACGAGCGATGGGCGCTAGGGTTGTTGTTTGCCCCAAAGAGGCTAAACCAGAAGATCCACGCTCATATTATTCTCAAGCTATTCGACTGTCTAAAGAAATTGAAGGCGCTTATTATATTAATCAAAACTTCAATTTGGATAATTCAGAAGCACACTATGCTACTACGGGGCCAGAGATTTGGAAACAGACCAAAGGACAGATTACTCATTTAGCAGTCTGTGTCGGTACAGGGGGAACGATTTCGGGAACAGCTCGCTATTTAAAAGAACAAAATCCCAATATTAAAATTATTGGTGTAGATGCAGTAGGCTCGGTATTAAAGAAATATTGGGAAACGAATATTTTTGATGAAAATGAGATTCAATCTTATCGTGTAGAAGGTTTAGGAAAAACGATTATTCCAGCAAATGTAAATTTTGACTTGATCGACCATTTTGAAAAAGTAAATGATAAAGATAGTGCGTTTACAGCACGAGCAATGGCACGTGATGAAGCTTTGTTTTTAGGATATTCTAGTGGTTCAGCTGTTCAAGCTGTTTTACAAATGGAGCATCATTTTAAACCTACAGATGTAGTGGTAGCTATTTGTTCAGATCATGGAAGTCGTTATTTAGGAAAGATTTATAATGATGAATGGATGCACCAACAAGGTTTTATGGATGACGAATCAGTGCATCACCAAACTGAGAAAAGACCAATGGCGAATGTAGAAATGCCATTAGCAAAATAAAATAATACTAAACTTCGATATTGTAAATTCGATATTAAAATTAAGTTGACAATGGATTTATTTGATAAATTACAAAATAACATGGGCCCATTAGGGCAGTACGCTCAAGATGCGGAAGGTTATTTCTTTTTTCCAAAATTAGAAGGAGAATTAGGAGGTCGTATGACATTTAACGGAAAGGAAGTAATCTGTTGGAGTGTCAATAATTATCTTGGTTTGGCAAATTTGCCAGAAGTTCGAGAAACTGATGCGCAAGCGGCTAAAGATTATGGTTTAGCATACCCAATGGGATCACGGATGATGTCGGGTAATACGGCTTTACATGAAGAATTTGAAGTGCAATTGGCTGATTTTGTACAGAAAGAAGCGGCTATGTTGTTGAACTTCGGTTATCAAGGAATTATGTCTGCGGTTGATTGCTTAACGGATCGTCATGATGTCATTGTATATGATGCCGATTGCCATGCTTGCATAGTCGATGGTGTGCGAATGCACCTTGGTAAACGTTTTGCATTTGAACACAATAATGCTGAAAGTTTAGAACGTTGTTTGAAAAGAGCGACTAAATTAGTCGAGGAAAATCAAAAAGGTTCTATTTTGGTCATTTCAGAAGGTGTTTTTGGAATGCGAGGACAACAAGGAATTCTAAAAGAAATCGTTGATTTGAAAAAAGATTATCAATTCCGATTGATGGTTGATGACGCACATGGTTTTGGTACTCTAGGTGCAACAGGTGCAGGGGCAGGAGAGGAACAAGGCGTTCAAGACGAAATAGATGTATATTTTTCTACTTTTGCAAAAGCAATGGGAAGTGTAGGAGCATTTATAGCTGGCGATAAAGTTGTAGTTGATTTTATGCGTTATAATATGCGTTCTCAAATTTTTGCAAAGTCATTAATGATGCCTTTGGTTGTCGGAGGTATGAAACGGTTGGAATTATTAAGAACTCAACCTGAACACAAAGCCAAGTTGTGGAGAAATGTAAATGCCCTTCAATCTGGTTTACGTGAACGAGGTTTCAATTTGGGATCTACTAACTCCTGTGTAACACCAGTTTATATGGAAGGATCAGTTGGTGAAGCAACACAATTAGTGATGGATTTACGTGAAAACTATAATATCTTCTGCTCCATTGTAGTGTACCCAGTTATTCCAAAAGGAATGATGTTATTACGATTGATTCCAACAGCTTCTCATACGATGGAAGATATTGACGAAACATTAAAAGCATTTAGTGCCGTATCGAAAAAACTTAAAGAGGGTGCTTACGGTAACGAAATGGCTGAATATAGTTTACAAGAAGGATAAATCGGTGACTGGTTATTTGTAGAAATTGCTTTGCAATTGAGGTTATTAGTTCTTTTTAAAACTAATTTCTAGTCAAATATCAGCCATCTATTTAAAAATATATTTCAAAAGCGAGGTTTGTCAAAACGCCTCGCTTTTGTTATTTTTAGACTCTTTTTAAAATATTTTTTCGAGAAAACAACTTACACATAACTAATATGAAACCAATAATTAGTGGCATTCAACAAGTTGGAATTGGCATTCCGCACGTTTATGAAGCATGGAAATGGTATCGACAACATTTCAACATGCGTATTCCGATTTTTGATGAAGCTGCCGAAGCAGCGTTGATGTTACCTTATACAGGTGGTCAACCAAGAAGCCGTCATGCTGTTTTGGCTATCAATAGCCAAGGTGGTGGCGGTATGGAAATTTGGCAATATACCAGTAGAACGCCAGAACCCCCGTTATTTGATATTCAATTGGGTGACTTGGGTTTATATGCAGCCAAAGTCAAATCCCGTGATGTACACCAAACCTATAAAGAACTAGTTGGATTGAAAGCCAATATTTTAGGTGAAGTTTCTCAAACACCAGAAGGTAAGCCACATTTCTATGTCAAAGATCCGTATAATAATATTTTTGAAGTGGTCAAGAGCGATGACTGGTTTAAAAAAGATGCTGCTTCAACGGGTGGCATGTATGGTGTAACCATTGGTGTAAGCGATATTGATGCCTCTCGAAAATTATATTCTGATATTTTGGGCTATGACACCGTAGTATATGACGAAGTATCTGTTTTTGATGATTTATCCGTCTTAAATGGAGGTCAACATAAAGTTCGACGGGTATTGTTACGGCATAGTCAACCTCGACGTGGTGCGTTCAGTAATATGTTAGGAGCTAGTGAAATAGAATTAGTTTCGGTTAAAGATCGAACACCGAAAAAGATTTTTGAAGATCGTTTATGGGGTGATCTTGGGTTCATTCATCTTTGTTTTGATATAAATGGAATGAAAGAATTACGTGAATTGTGTGAAAGCAAAGGGTATCCGTTTACAGTTGATACTAGTGCCAATTCCGATACCTTTGACATGGGCGAAGCGGCCGGACATTTTTCATACATAGAAGATAATGACGGTACATTAATTGAGTTTGTGGAAACACATAAATTACCTATTCTGAAGAAAATTGGCTGGTATAAAGATTTACGCAAACGAAATCCTGAAAAACCGTTACCCAATTGGATGCTGAAAACATTAGCTTTCAATACTGTGAAAGATTAAATTAGATATTACAGATAGATAATTAAAATTAAAGAACAAAGCATATGAATGTGCTTTGTTCTTTTTTTATAAATGTGTAGAAATTCTAATCGTCGAAGTTCTACTTGGTTTTACCGAAAAAAATAGTGTTTGCGAAATAAAATTTCGTTATTAGTATCGTATTCATTTATAAAATGAGTAATTTGTTGTGCATGTTTTTCGTAATTTTATATAGCATGAATTTCAAATCAGCATATTTTCAAAACCAAAAAATTGGATTATGACATTTCTACCTATTTTTATATTACTCGGATTTATCCTTATTTCAATGGGGTTATTTACCGTTAAACAACAAACTTCTGCTATTGTAGAGCGTCTCGGACGTTATCACAGTATAAAACAATCGGGATTACATTTCAAGATACCTTTTGTCGATCGTATTTCTGGTAGAATCAACCTTCGTGTTCAGCAGTTAGATGTTCCAGTTGAAACCAAAACGATGGATGATGTATTCGTTCGATTAAAAGTTTCGGTTCAATTTAGAGTGTTGCAGGATAATATTTATGATGCGTTTTATAAATTAGAAAATCCACATGAGCAAATTACGTCTTATATTTTTGATGTCGTTCGTGCCGAAGTTCCAAAACTAAAATTAGATGATGTTTTTGTGCGAAAAGATGATATCGCTCACGCTATTATGATGGAATTGCAAGAGGCAATGAATGATTATGGTTATAAAATTGTAAAAGCTTTAGTAACTGATATTGACCCAGATCAAGCGGTTAAAGACGCTATGAATCGAATTAATGCTTCAGAAAGAGAGAAGTTAGCAGCTGAGTTTGAAGCAGAGGCTGAAAAGATTAGAATTATTGCTAAAGCTAAAGCAGAAGCAGAAAGTAAGCGACTACAAGGTCAAGGTATCGCTGATCAACGTCGTGAAATTGCAAAGGGATTGGAAGAGTCGGTTGAGGTTTTAAATAAAGTTGGTATTAATTCTCAGGAAGCCTCTGCCTTGATTGTTGTGACACAACACTATGACACGATGCAGTCGATTGGTGAAAATTCAAATAGTAATCTAATTTTATTGCCTAACTCACCGACTGCTGGAAGTGATATGTTAACTGAAATGGTAACTTCATTTACTGCTTCACAAATGATGGGGGAACAAATGAAGGTTCAAAATGCCGAAAAGGAAAAAAATAAGGAAAAGGTAAAACGTTTAGAGCAACCTAGAAAGTAATAAGTTTTCTCAAATAGAGTGACTTTAAGTAGTTTAAGGGGATTAATCGGGCAGCAATTTTTCTTAAAAGAAATCAAAATAATACCTCAGACGCCTTATACTGCGGCTCTCCAGCCTGCGGCAGGCAGGTTCAGAATTTTTTTGATTTCAAAATTTCTGCCCAATTAATTGACACCCCTTACTTAAAATACAGCTATTTTCCAAAATAGCTGTATTTTTTTGCTATACCAAATGCATCATTTCGCTCACTAAAAGCATTGACTCCTCCATATAATGCTTACCTTCTTTTAATCTACTTTGATGCAAATGCAATATCTGTTCATCTTTTTTAATAAATGTCATTAGCGTTTTGCACACTTTACAAAAACGTTCTACATCGTAAGTTTGTGGAATATTTGCGACACCCAAAAATTGCATACATTTTTGAAAACGCTCGAAATTATAAAACCCATATTTCTCTGGATATCGAAATGCTAAATACAGAAAACACATTTCATGTTCGTGGTAGTGGTTGTTTTCCACTGATCGAGGATTTGCTTTTTTATACATGGTTAATAAATCATCACAATAGTAAATGAAGCGATCAACACGAGCATCAGTAGCCATATTTTCATTAAATAAATCTTTAAATATTTGCTTTACAAAATCAGTTTCCATCTCGATGAAACTGCTCATGATCTGTTTAGGATAAAATGATTCTCGTTTCCAAAGTCGTTTGGTATGACTATTTTGCAAGCTGTTGTCATACATATCTAAGAACGAACCATCTGTTAGAACATCCCAGTTTTGTTGAAAAATCGCTTGTGACTCCCACCAAAATAGATAAGTATCTGATTCTTTAGATTTTAAATAGGATTTATATTTTTGGACGAGCTCTTGTATTTTTTTTAACTGCATATATTGATTTTTCCTTAAAGAAAAGCGAATATATTAGAATAAAATTACACAACCGAATGAAGTTGGAATAAAGTATCTGTCCTTTTTTCAGTTGCTTTGGTAGAAAATAAGTAGTAGATTTCTTATATTACAATAATTTAAGAAACGAATTCATTCATAATCATCAAAAAAGTATAAAAATGGGATTTCTAAGCGAAATAAAAAAGTTGCTTTGGGTGAAAAAAGCCGTTGCTAAATCAACAGCCGAAAAAACAGCCGAAGCGGGAAAAGAACTAGGTGGTGAATTATTAGATAAAGGTGAAGATTTATTAAATAAAACAAAAGATACAGCATATGATGTTGGTGCTGATTTAGCAGGTAAAGCCGAAAGTGCTTTTAATACGGCATCTGATTTTGCATCAGAAATGACTGAAAAGGCTTGGGATGCTGCTAGTCCTATGGCGGAAAAAGCAGCTAATAAAGTCGAAGAAGTTGGTGGAAAAGTAATGGAAAAAGCAGCTCCAATTATCGATAAAACAATGGATACTGCTGAAAATGTAGGTGGAAAAATACTAGGAACGGCAGAAGAAGTCGGCGGAACAGTTCTCGAAAAAGGGGATGTTTTGATGAACAAAACCAAAGATATGGCAGAGAATATTGGAGGTAAATTGTTGGATAAAGGAAATGAATTGATGGATAAAGCTCAGGAATTTGGGGGAGACCTTAAAGATAAAGCGGATGATTTAGTCGATCATGCTAATAAAGTAGCAACGGGTGAAGAAAAAATGGATACTTTGTCTGAAACGGCTAAAAAAATAGGCGATAAACTCAATAAGGAAACGGAGTTTAGTGGAAAATTGGGCTATGATGAGCATAAAGGAAGTACTCTTGATGGGCATGATGACTTCTTCTCAAAGGCTGCTAAGTTCGCAGATGGAGATCATGGTGCTTTTACTCCTGAAACGAATGTACCTACTATTGAAGATATTCCTGCGGTAGAATTACC
>JAHDFQ010000244.1 GCA_020628085.1 Saprospiraceae bacterium | reverse complement strand
TAAACTTTACATCCCCTTCATCCAAGCCAAAAAACCTTGCACATGTTTTTGCGAAATGGTATGAATCACTTCGTCAGGTACAAAAGTAACGGTACAGCCTTTTTCTTCAAGTAAAGGTTTTGTCATTTGAGCTTTTGGGAATGGCAGAACAGGGTCTTTTGAACCGTGAGAAATGAATACATTGAGATCAATTTGATCGTTTTCGTTAATAAAGTCTTCATGCAAATCTTCGGTTAAAACACCGCTAAAAACGGCAACCCCTTTAATCAAATCAGGATTAGATAATCCCATACTATACGACATGATACCACCTTGACTAAAGCCGCCAACCACTATACGATTAGTATCTACATCATACTTTTTAATCAGTTGTTGAATTAACGTTTCGATCAACTGAAGACTATTCCCGGCTTCCTCAACATTATGTATAGGTTGCTTACTACGATCCAATTCATACCAACGATATTTACCATTCGTGTGTGTGTAGGGCGCACGCACGTTGACAACCAACCAATCTTTTTTAAATAGATTTCCTAAAAAAACGAGGTCTTTTTCTTCACTTCCCAATCCGTGCATTAAGACTAACAAAGGTAAGTTTCGACTAGAAGATTGCGGCATTTGAACGATATGTTCTAACACCATTTCTTCTGGTAAACTTGCCGATTGCTTGCAATTCCATTGACAAAAGGTGAAAAGAAGAAGGATTAAGATTGCTGGTTTTTTCATTATTTTTTCTTTTACGGTGTTCTACTTATAACCCCATCTCAAGGAAGTTATGACTTTACGGGTATATATCTGTATTATCTCAAAAGGTTGCTCAACCAGTCTTTATAAATTCGATACTCCAACAAATTGTTATGTCCCCCACCTTCTATGATAACAATATTGGTATTGGAGGGGTTGATATTTGATAGTTTTTTGGCTTGTTCAACTGGAATCAAAGTATCGTTCGTGCCGTGAATAATCTCAATTGGAATACGAACATCTTTAATATATTTATCACTTTGGAAAGTATATTTCATTAAAAATGAAGGAACAATTGGAATCACTTTTTTGACCATTGCCAACATACTCAAGTATGGCGTTTCAAGTGCCAATAAACGTGCATCATGTTTCGATGCTAAATAAGTAGCAATTCCCGTTCCTAATGATCGGCCAAAAATAATAATATCTTTTGCCTCATAAAATTGTCTGGTGTACTCATAAGCCCGTTCCGAATCCTCATACAATGATTTCTCAGAAAGTATTCCTCGACTTTTTCCATATGTTCTATAATCTATCATAAACACCTCCCAACCGTGCTGTCTAAAATCTTGGGCTACATATCCCCAATCATCCAAAGAACGGGTGTTTCCATGAAAATAAAGGACGATGCCTTTAGGTTCATGTACTTTAAAATGTAGTCCGTGTAGCCTCGTTTGTTCATCTATTTTAAAAAATTGTTCTTCAACATTCTTAAAGTATTCAAACTCGAAATCATCAGTCAGGTGCGTTGGATAGAAAATCATACGCTCTTGGTTTTTGTACAAAAAAAGCAAAAGCAATAAGTAACCAATACCAAGAATAAGGAGTAAAACGAGTAAGAATTTCAAATTCGGAGCTTTAAATCATAGAGAATCATTAGCGTTTCTATCAAGAATTCCCTTTGAACAATTAATTTATTGTTAAATAACAGAAATATATCTTAGAAAAGCAACTTATCATTAAAAAACAAGGTACTTTTGCAGCCTTTTTGAAGGTTATTCATGTTGACGATTTCTGTAAATCATAGAATTATGATGTCAACTTAGTAATTAAAAAATAACAAGTTGTATTGCAGCTTTAATTTCTTATTAAAAGAATAGTAATGACAAATATTCGGAACATCGCCATTATTGCGCACGTAGATCACGGAAAAACAACCCTCATGGACAAAATGTTACATGCAGGAAATTTATTCAAAGACCACGAGCGTCCCGGTGAGTTGATTATGGATAATAATGACCTAGAGCGAGAACGTGGGATTACCATTGTCTCTAAAAATGCTTCAATCACTTATAATGATGTCAAAATTAATTTGATTGATACGCCTGGTCACAGTGATTTTGGTGGAGAAGTGGAGCGTGTTTTGAACATGGCTGATGGGGTATTATTGTTAGTAGATGCTTTTGAGGGTGCTATGCCCCAAACTCGTTTCGTATTATCTAAGGCATTAGAATTGGGTTTAAAACCAATCGTTGTTGTCAATAAAGTAGATAAAGAAAACTGTACTCCTGACGAAGTACACGAGCAGGTTTTTGATTTGATGTTTAACTTAGATGCTACCGAAGAACAGTTGGATTTTCCAACGGTTTATGGTTCAGCGAAGCAAGGTTGGATGAGTATGGATTGGCAAAAGCCAACAGAAAATGTACATGCACTTTTAGATACTATTATTGAGCATATTCCTGCGCCAACAGTTTCGGAAGGAACAACTCAAATGTTGATTACCTCACTCGATTTTTCTCCTTACACAGGTCGAATGGCAATTGGTCGATTAACACGTGGTACAATTAAGAAAAATCAGTGGATTAAGATCGTTAACGAGCAGGGACGTGAGATTAAGCAGCAAGTTAAAGGTTTGTTCGTCTTTGAAGGAATGGGGAAGCGTGAAGTAGATATTGTAGAAGCTGGTGAGATTTGTGCCGTTTCAGGTGTAGATGGTTTTGATATCGGTGATACGATTGCTGATGTTGAAAATCCAGAAGCATTAGCCTCTATTTCTATTGATGAGCCGACGATGAGCATGCGTTTCAATATCAACGATTCTCCTTTTTTCGGACAAGATGGAAAATTCGTAACATCAAGACACGTCAAAGACCGTTTGGAAAAAGAAACAGAACGTAATTTAGCTTTGAAAATCGAAGATACAGGTTCTGCGGATTCATTTAGAGTGTATGGTCGTGGTGTACTACATTTGGCGGTTTTGGTAGAAACGATGCGTCGTGAAGGATATGAATTACAAATTGGGCAACCACAAGTAATTTTGAAAGAAATTGACGGTGTGAATTGTGAGCCAATTGAAGAATTGACGATTGATTTACCCGAAAACGTTTCAGGAAAAGCCATCGAAATGGTGACGCGCCGAAAAGGAATCATGTTATCTATGGAACCAAAGGGTGATCGAATGTTATTAAAATTTGAAATTCCTTCTCGTGGAATTATTGGATTGAGAAACTACCTTTTAACAGCAACGGCAGGAGAAGCAATTGTAGCACACCGTTTCAAAGAGTTCCAAGCATGGAAAGGAGAGATTCAGGGTCGTCAAAATGGTTCTATGATTAGCATGGAAACTGGAAAATCCATTCCTTTTAGTATCAATATGCTTCAAGAACGTGGTAAGTTCTTTATCAATGCAGGTGAAGAAGTGTATGAAGGTCAGGTAGTTGGTGAAAATAGTCGCCCGGGTGATATGGTAGTCAACGTGACCAAAACGAAAAAATTAAGCAACATGCGTTCATCGGGTGCAGATGATAAGGTGAAGTTAGTTCCACCAATTCAGTTTACATTGGAAGAAGCCTTAGAATATATTCAAGCAGACGAATTTGTAGAAGTTACTCCAAATGCGATGCGTATCCGTAAAATTTTATTGAAAGAAAATCAGCGGAAGCGTGCTAAAGGAGCAAAAGCTTTAGTTTAAGTTAAAGCTAAATATAATATACAAAAATGGCTTTGAAGGAAACTTCAAAGCCATTTTTGTTTTGTAGCTTTGTTTGACTTTGTGTAGCAGTATAAACGATTATACTTCTGTGTCTTTGCGTCTCCGTAACAAAAATAGAAAATAAAAAAGATATTGAAACATCACGAACTATACATGCAACGTGCCTTCGACCTAGCTCGACTCGGCGCAGAAAAAGCAGCACCCAATCCAATGGTTGGGGCAGTTATTGTTTATAATGATCGGATCATCGGAGAGGGCTGGTTTAAAGAGGATGGAACGTCACACGCCGAGGTCAACGCTGTCGCTAGTGTACAACAAAAAGATCGACATTTATTGAAAGAAGCGACCATGTATGTATCACTCGAACCCTGTACAATTTTTGGTAGAACACCACCGTGTACCAACTTGATTATCAAAGAACAAATTCCAAAAGTGGTCATTTCTACAGTAGATCATACTGAAGGCGTGAACGGTACAAGTCAAGCTGTTTTAGAAGCGGCAGGCTGTGAAGTGATTACACAAGTCCTACCACAAAAAGGAAAAAATCTAGCAAAGATTAGAAATACGTTTGTTCGAGAAAAACGTCCCTATATTATTCTTAAATATGCTCAAACTGCTGATGGCTTTATGGGGCAACCGACGGAACAAATTTGGTTAACGAATCCTATTTCTAAGCGTCTTGTTCATAAATGGCGTTCAGAAGTGGATGCCATTTTGGTGGGAACGAACACTGCTAAAATTGATAATCCCAAATTGAATAATCGGCTGTATTTCGGAAAATCGCCCACACGGATAGTACTCGATAAAAACGGTTCTATTCCTAAAAGTCATCATCTGATGTCCGATAATTTGGAAACTTGGATATTCACTCAAAAAGAAAAAAACATTGAATTAGAACACAAAAAGTATATAAATACCTCATTTGATGCGCATTTAATAAAAAATATTTTAGATGAATTAGTCAAAAAAAGGAAATCGAGTCTGTTGGTCGAAGGTGGTGCAGTGGTGCTACAACATTTTATAGATCAACATCTTTGGGATGAATGTCGAATTTTTACCACACCAACACATCTAGTATCGGGTGTAAAAGCCCCAATGCTGGAAGGAAATGTACAACAAAAGTATTCTATATTGGATAATGAATTAACGATACTTACTCCAAAATCATAACATCCGTTAAATATTATTTAAACTAAGCGATTGATATGTATGATTACTTGTTTTAGTTGTTCTAATGTTGTTATTTTTGTACTAAG
>JAHDFQ010000243.1 GCA_020628085.1 Saprospiraceae bacterium | reverse complement strand
ACTTTTTCAAACTTCACTTTTTTATATTCCTCATCTTCGGTAATCGTGATCGGATCGCCTTTTCGTTGTGGAACTTCCACACCTACAATTTCGTGTTTGAAGTTACCATTTTCAGTATTTTCAGCAGAACGTTTATAAGATTGAATGGCAAAACGATCTTGCTCTTCTCTCGAAATATCATATTTAGTTGCGGTACTATCTGCACAAGTACCCATGGCTTGATGGTTGTACGCATCCACTAAACCATCTTTTTGTAAACCATCTACGAGTTCTCCACCACCAAATTTATGTCCCCAACGTGCTTTTGGAATATAATAAGGAATACTCGACATATTTTCCATTCCACCTGCTACTACAACATCTGCCTGACCCAGCATAATGCTTTGTGCGCCAAACATAATCGACTTCATACCCGAAGAACAAACTTTATTTACGGTTGTACACGGAACGGTATTGGGAATACCTGCGCCCAAAGCTGCTTGACGTGCAGGGGCTTGACCCAAATTCGCCGAACAAACATTTCCCATAAAAACTTCATCTACTTTATCTGCTGCCACTTTAGCCGTTTCTAGTGCGCCTTTGATCGCCGCCGTACCTAGCTTAGTCGCCGAAACATTAGCAAACATGCCTCCAAAACTTCCTAAAGGTGTTCGGACAGCCGCTGCGATATATACTTTTTTCATATTGTTATTTTAAGAATTTACAAAAGTTAACTCAAAGATAATTAATATGTAGTTGAAATGAAGGATTCAATATTAGAAAGTATTTTAAAAAACGGAGAGTGTTTGATAGAGTTGGCTCGGAAAAGAATCTGGTGAAATGTGAAAATTATGTTATACTTATCTTAAAGTCTTAAAATATGAGCATTTGAGCATAAAACGCCGTATTTTTGCATTCTTGTTTTTATTAATTTGTTCTTCAAATAGAAAACACTACATATGCTACCTTTCAAAAAAAGATTCCTTTTCTCTTTTGCTTTCGGCGCAGTTTTAATTTCCAACATTATCATCAATAAAACGCTTTGGTCTAGCCCAATGTTCAATTCCACAGAGGAGGTAACTGAAAATTGTACCTTGTCGATTGAAGAGGAAGAGGCGATCAAATTAGCAGAAATACAGAATGCAGCATTGGAACAGAAACTCGTAAAAGAGCTAAAAAAGAATCCAAAATATCGAAAGTTGATTGCTGCTAAGAAAATGAGTGTTGGGGTAGTGGATATGAAAAATCAAAACCAGCCCAGATTCGCATCTGTCAATGGAGACAATATGATGTATGCCGCTAGTTTACCCAAAATAGCCGTGCTTTTAGCCGCAATGGAGGCGATTGATGAAGGAAGTTTGAAATTGACACCTGCGGTTGAAAAAGATATGAATTTAATGATTCGAAAGTCAAATAATGCCGCTTCTACCCGTATGATAGATCGAGTTGGATATGAAAAGATCGCTAGTGTGATGCAAGACGAACGTTACCAATTGTATGATAAAGAAAATGGTGGCGGACTTTGGGTTGGTAAGCGTTATGCGGCACAAGGTCGTCGTTTTCCTGATCCCGTAAAAGGTTTATCACACGCTGCTTCTGCTGATGCCGTTTGTAATTACTACTATATGTTGGCACAAAAAGAGTTAGTGAGTCCAGAAATGTCGGATAAAATGATGGAGGTTTTAGTGAATCCAGGTTTACACCACAAATTTGTGAATACACTAGATCGAATTGCGCCAAACGCAACCATTTATCGCAAATCGGGTTCTTGGAAAAGCTATCATTCTGATTCAGTTTGGGTACAAGATGATAAACGAGATTATATCTTAGTTGCCTTAATTGATGACAATAGTGGAGAGCAAATTGCCAGAGATTTAGTGCATGTTGCCGAACGTGCTTTAGAGATCGAACCCAACTATCTTGCCAGTAAAAAGTAGTCTGTCGATTGACTTCTTAGTTTAAAACCCTTATATTCTATTTAGTTTGTATGCTCACGGGATACAACCACAATGACTGAATTCTATTCTTTCATTAACAGACTGTGCCATCTGGTGAAGTCGAACGTTGTAGTGTAAAATGGGCAGAATGCTTAATAAATCTATATGAATATAAATTTGAGAGAACATATTATCACTGTTTTTGACATTCCACCAAAAGCGTTTTCGAGGGCGATGTTGATGCAGGCATATATTTTCTTGATTATATTCACTTTACTAATTGTCAAACCAACGGCAAATAGTTTATTTTTATCGGCATTTGGCGTCGAACAACTACCTTATCTATTCATTTTAGTAGCCATTGTAGCAGCCGTGGTTTCTAGTATTTATGCTCGATTACTTCATGCGTATTCGCTACACACCTTAATCAAAGGAACGCTACACGTTTGCGTTTTTAGTTTACTCACTTTATTTACGTTGCTCTATACAGGCGTTGCCCAGTCTATCACTTTATATTCGTTTTATTTATGGGTAATGATTTTCGCTGTGCTGACTACTTCACAATTTTGGTTGTTAGCCAATAAATTATTTACGTCAAGAGAAGCCAAAAAACTCTTTGGGTTTATTGGCGCAGGAGCTATTACAGGTGGAATTTTAGGTGGATATTCCACGAGTATTTTGACCAATATGATTTCAAGCGAGTTGTTATTATTGGTTGGTGCGATCTGTCTATTGCCGTGTTATTTTATTTTAAATCGCTTACGCAAAATTGAATTTATACGAGCAGATAAATTGCGTATAGCTAGTCGAAAAAATAAAAAGAAATCGACAAAAGCCACACAAAAGCATCCATTATTTTTGATTTTACAATCTAGGCATTTAACTTATTTAGCTGCCATAATTGGATTAAGTGTATTGATTGCCAAACTAATTGATTATCAATTTAGTGGAATGGCAGCAGCACATTATCCCGACACCGATCAGTTGACCGCTTTTTTTGGATTTTGGTTCTCTACCTTTAATGTTTTATCCTTGATTTTACAACTCTTTTTAACTCGACGGATCATGAAAAATGTGGGTGTGAGTCGAGCTTTGTTTTTGTTGCCTTTAGGTGTACTATTTATGGGTTTATTGTTGTTGGTCATGCCAGAAATATTATTGGTAGCGATAGGTTTAAAAATGATGGATGCTAGTCTCAAACAATCTGTACACAAAGCGGCCATTGAACTGATTATTTTACCCGTTCCGTTGCATATTAAAAATCCTTCAAAGATATTTATCGACGTTTTTGTGGATAGTTTTGCTACAGGAATCAGTGGATTATTATTACTTTTTGTGGTGAAAGGTATGGACTTACCAGCAACGGTCATCAGCTCTTTTATAGTTGGGTTAACCGTGATTTGGCTGATAATGGTCTATCGAATCCGACGAGCCTATTTGAGTATTTACAAAACCAAATTGACAAAAGGTATTTTGAATAATGCCACCTTGCAACCATTGACGACACCCAAAGAAGTGTTAATAGAAAGTAAAAGTGTTCAGAAACAACTACTAAAGACATTAGATCATGGTTCTGAACGACAAATTTTATCCGTTTTACGAAAATTTAAAAAACTGCCTAATATTCCATTTTTTAAAAGAGCTGCAAAGTTGTTGAAACATCCTTCGGCAACGGTTCGAGCAGCCGTTTTAAAGAAAGTCAATCGTTATGATAACGCTGTATTTTTAGAGGAAGCAGCACTACTATTGAATGATAAATCAGAAGTTGTTCAAGCACGAGCGATGGCATATATTATTGAGCATGACCAAGCAGATTTTCAAATAGAGAATATTGAAGATGCGTTAGAACATCCAAGTTTTAGAGTTCAAGGGGTGGGGCTAACAGCATTAGCAATTTTATGTAAAGACAATCCTATTCTTAAAGCAGAATTTCAATTGGATGCCCGATTGGTCAATTGGTATCAAAACACACTACTTTTACCGCCATCTGAACAAAAGGAAAAACGAGTAGAATTATTTTTAAAAATGATTAGTAAAGGGCAATTATCCGATTATTACCATCATATTGATTTCTTTTTAGATTGTCCTGTTAAGCATGTTCGTCAAACGGCAATTACTGCCGCGGGTGGGACGAAAAAAGAAGTATATCTAAATCAATTAATTGATTATTTAAAAGATGTAAATACACGAAAAGCTGCACAAAAAGGATTGGGGTATTATAAAGACAAAGCCATTCCTGTATTGATCGAAGTGGTTAAAAATCCAACGACAGACGTCCGTATATTAAGAGCAATACCTGCTATTTTAAAAAATCAAAATACGCAGCAAGTAGTAGACTTTTTATTTTTACTATTAAAAAATAAAGATAAAAAAGTCCGTCAAAACAGTATGCGAGCCCTGAATCGAATTCGATTTAGAAAAGCACAATTGGATTTTCATTTATTAGATGCCAAGACGTTACTGCTCGATCAAACGCAAGAATACCACGAACTGTTAACCTTGTTATATAAGCATAAAATTTTGAGTAAGTCAAAACATGCCGACACCCAATCTACTCAAATAGCTTTACAACGAAAACTAAAAGCTCGTTTAAAAGTCAATATTGATAATAATTTGGAACAGATATTTTTGATTCTAGGACTCAAATATTCACCTGAAGATATGCTCACGATTTATAAAGGTGTGCGTTGCAAAAAGCGTGATTTGCAAAACAACGCTTTGGAGTTTTTGGACAATATTCTTAATATCAATTTAAAAAAGATTATCCTACCGTTGATAGAAACCGCTTTGTTGGATAATTTGACGGAAGAACATATTCGTTCGCTTCAATTGGTTGTTCCTAACGAGAAAGAATTTTACCAAAAAATAATCGCATTAGGCGATCCAAAACTATTGGTTTTAGTAGAAGAATTGCTCAAAACATATCCCGAAGGATCACCACAATCCAATTGGCTTACAGAATTTAATATCGTCACCTCTATTTCTATTGCTCCAACAACGATAGAACAAAGAGTTGCATAATGTAGATTAAT
>JAHDFQ010000242.1 GCA_020628085.1 Saprospiraceae bacterium | reverse complement strand
AGCACTTTAACATACGCATAATCACCAGGTTTTAAACCATCTTTTTTAGGGAAAATCACCATTTTATTTTGAGAATTACGTCCTTTAAAATCTTGATCGGATCGTTTAGAATCGCCTTCTATGAGTACTTTATAAGTTTGACCAACATCTTTTTGATTCAGGTCATGCGATATTTTATTTTGTAAACGCACAATTTCGCCTAAGCGTCTTTTTTTGACATCCAACGGAATATCGTCTTCGTATTTTCGAGCAGCTACTGTACCAGGGCGTTCTGAATAGAAAAACATGTAAGACATGCTATAATTGGAAAACTCCATGATGCTTAATGTGTCTTGGTGTTCCTCTTCCGTTTCGGTACAAAAACCAGCGATGATGTCTGATGAAATGGCACAGTCAGGCATAATTCTGTAAATCGCTTCCACTCGTTCTTTATACCAATCGCGGGTGTACGTACGGTTCATTAATTCCAAAATGCGAGTGTTTCCAGACTGAACGGGTAGGTGTATGTATTTACAGATATTTTCGTAAGCTGCCATCGTGTGGAGTACTTCGTCCGTAATATCTTTGGGATGAGAAGTGGAAAATCGAATCCGTAAATCAGGATGTATTTTTGCCACCATTTCAATAAGGTTAGCAAAATTAACCGTAGTTTCTGATTCTGGATTTTGCCATTTATAGGAATCTACATTTTGACCCAACAGCGTTACTTCTCTAAATCCTTTTTCAAATAAGTCAGTGGCTTCAGCAATAATACTAAAGGCACTTCGGCTGCGCTCTCGCCCTCGTGTGAACGGTACTACGCAAAACGAACACATATTATCACAACCTCTCATAATAGAAATAAACGCACTCACTCCATTGCTACCCAATCGAAGTGGACTAATATCAGCGTAGGTTTCTTCTCTAGAAAGGAATACATTAACACCTTTATCACCATCTTCTGCGTTGGCGATCAAGTTTGGAATATCGCGATAAGCATCTGGACCGACGACCATATCTACTAGGCGTTCTTCTTCTAAAAACTTAGCCTTTAGGCGTTCTGCCATACAACCCAGCACACCAACTAATGTACCTGGACGTTGTTGTTTAACTTTATCAAAAATACGCAATCGTTTCCGAACAGTATCCTCTGCTTTTTCACGGATTGAACAGGTATTGATTAAAATCAAGTCCGATTCTTCCATGTTGCGAGTAGGAGCGTAGTTGATACCATCCAAAATGGAAGCTACAATTTCACTATCGCTAAAATTCATCTGACAGCCGTAGCTCTCAATGTAAAATTTCTTTTTTTCGCCCGTATCCGATGGTTCAAAAAATAACACTTCACCTTGTTTCGATTCATCAACTTTTTTATCGAGATTGGTCAATGTCGGATTATCATTATACATAGTATTCTATTTTATCTATTTGCGTCTTACATAACGCTCGAAACTTTACAAAGTTCCTCAAACAAAAACAACTTCTATGCTGATATTAGTATAGAAGTTGTTCTCAAATATATGGTATTAGTTGTTTTAAATTTCTATCAGTTCTTGAACGGTTTTAGTTGGTCGTTTAGAAACTGCGCTTTTGGTATAATTATATCCTACAAATTTAAGGATTTGCTCAAACAAATCAAAGTCCTTTTGTTCTATTTTCTCAAAACGTATATACGAACTTTCCCAATTGTAATTTTCTAATTCCGATTCAAAAGCCATTAGTAAATCAGAAGGCAAGATTTTGATAGCCATTGATCTTGGTGTAGATATAAGACTACAAATAGCCTGGTCATCCAAAAAATAAGTTGGATAACCATCAATCATTTGTTCTTCGATACTGGGATAAATCTCAAAAATAAGTTCTCGAAGTATAAACATGGTCGCATTCCGATGTGTAGGAATGTTTTGGAAATACAAGTCGGTTTCAAAGACGTGTTTCATTTAATTTATGTGCGTTAGTGTGTGTAAATTGTAAAACTTACATGGTGTTTTAGTTAAAATTGATCTATTTTATAATAAACCTAAACGCTAAGGTAAGATATTTTTTGTAGTGAATCCCATTAATTGATTCATAAAAATGGAATAATTTTAGGCAAGTTGGAACGGGCGTATGATGAATAATTTATTTATAATAAAATTATAAACCATCAATGACAGAGAATCAATGACTTTAATTTGACAATTATTGATATAGGTAATAAATACGGGGTTTTGAGACAGTTTTTTATCCTTCAGCTTTTATTAAAATTTCTTCGTTTTTATACTTTGAAGGACATTTTAAGAGCATATCTTGAGCTAAAAAGTCTTCATTTTCCATTCTACCTGTTACCACAATCTGTTCAGATAATTCAAAATCCTGTGGTTTACCATCTCTCAATATTACTTTACGTTCTTCTCCGTTTTCATCTTTAATAAAAAATGAAAAGAAATTCGGGTCTTCGGTAGGCTTATAATACATTTCCTTATCTTTGGACAATTGCCCAACGACTTTGACGACACTACCCGTTACACGAGCGTCTTCAAATGATCCGTATGTTCCCATATCATCGGCAGCAGTAGTCAAAAGAGCAATGGCAGCACCAATCATTATGATTGCAATTAAATGTATTTTTTTCATAATTATGACTTCGAAGTAAAAATAAATTATGTTACAAATATACAACTTATAACTAGACTAGATTTCAGTTTATTGTAAAAAGGGCGTAACTATGAGTAATAATATTGTTGATATTCGTCAATTGAGTATTTCGAGAGGCGATCATTTGATTTTAGATCAGATCAATTTACAGATTGAAGCAGCTGAATTTATATATTTAATTGGTAAAACAGGGTGCGGAAAAACATCTTTATTGAAAACAATGTACGGTATTTTACCTGTACAACAAGGAAAAGGTCAAATTGCAGGATTTGAATTATCCAATTTAGATCGGAAAAGTATTCCTTTTATGCGTAGAAAGGTGGGATTCATCTTCCAAGATTTTGTTTTGTTGACGGATAGAACGGTCAAGGAAAATTTGTTTTTTGCAATGGAAGCCACTGGCTGGAAAGATCAACATCAAATGCAATTAAAAATGGAAGCGGTTTTGATTTTGGTAGGTTTACAAGGCGTAGAACGTAAAATGCCGCATCAATTATCGGGTGGAGAACAGCAACGTGTGGTAATTGCACGAGCTTTACTCAACGACCCCGATTTGATTATTGCAGATGAAGCCACAGGGAATTTAGACCCAGAAACGGCAGGTGAAATCCTTATATTATTGAAACATTTATCGAATAATCACAACACAGCCGTTTTATTTGCTACGCATAATTATGAACTCATCAAGCGTTATCCTGCTCGGGTGATACAGTGTGTTAATCGGCAATTGTTAGAGTTAGAATCGGTTTAAAATACTAAAGAATTGAATGAATCTATTAGCACATTTACTGCTTTCTTGCGAAGACGAAGACTTGATGATTGGTAATTTCATCGCTGATTTTATTAGAAATAAAGAGGTTGCTAATTATTCAGAAACTATTCAAAAGGGAATATTTTTGCATCGAAAAATTGATACGTTTACAGATACACATCCTCTTTTTCGGCAAGGGACAAAACGATTGCATAGCGAACATGGAAAATATGCACCTGTCATTTTAGACGTATTATATGACTATATTTTATGTCAAAATTGGGATCAATATTCAACTATCTCAATAATTGATTTTACGCAAAAGGCATACGAAATATTAACTAGACGACTTCATGAATTACCTCAAAAACTACAAACTCGTTTACCTATTTGGATTGAAAATGATTGGTTGATTCAATATGGAACGGAGGACGGCTTGCGGTTTACTTTTCAAAAAATGGATGAGCGTACAAAGTTCCCTTCTCATTTTGTAGATGCGGTGGATCATTTGAAATCCTATTATGATTTATATGAAGCAGAATTTAATCTATTTTTTCCTGCCTTAATTGCTTTAGTAGAGGAGGAGTGCGGGGAGTAAAATTAAAAAACGGAGTTTCTTGATCCCAAGAAACTCCGTTAGTAATCATACATTTATTAACAATTAAAACCTAAATTTTCTATTTGATTTTTATAATTTTTGATGAGGTTACAAATGCATCAGAAAGAATAGTTATCTGATAAATACCGTCTGTTAAAGAACTGGTATTGATACGATTATAACCAATTTTCACATTTTCTGTACGTATCAATTTACCAGAGTTCATTTCAAAAATATTCAATGTAATATTCTCTCCAAAATTATCTGGAATCGTTATATTTAAATCATTTTGAGTAGGTACGGGGAATAGATGAATACCACTTTCTTCAATTGAAATATTATTGGTAGAAGTCAATTCCATTTGTGCTTCATGCGCCCCAATGTCTCTTCTTTGAGCAAAAACAGGTTGATCGTTTTGGTCGTTAAACATATCATTAGGATTACCTTTGTTGTAAGCCGGTGAACCTGCTTCCAAGCGGTGGGTAGCCGTTGCTTGACCATCCATTTCCAACATTCCTAAACGGGCATCCATATTCTCTATATCATTTTCTGTTTCTGAAAATTCATTGGCATCATCATTACCAATTAAATTGTAACCATTAGAAGAAAACATACCCGAAACATCTGTTCCGTCATTACTTTCGTTTGAAGCTACAATTGTATTTTCGATAGTTGTTGCATTCATACTTTCGATACCACCACCAGAAACCATCGCTGTATTAAAAGCAATCGTTGAGGCATTGATAGAAAAAGATGATCCATTATGATAAATACCACCACCTTGATTTGATGTATTTCCAGAAATAGTAGACAACATCAACACAACTTCACCAGTGGAATGGTTATGTATTCCTGCACCATTTCCTGATGTTCCCATATCTTCGTTATTTGAAACCGTTGAGTTCATTACATTAAGAACTCCACCATTATTAAAAATACCAGCACCGCCATCGTCCGTTTCATTACCAAAAGACATATTGCTATCAACGGTACATCCTGTAACGGTCATTTCAGTCCCTGATTGATTCCACAATCCACC
>JAHDFQ010000241.1 GCA_020628085.1 Saprospiraceae bacterium | reverse complement strand
AAAGGGATTTAGTGATTAGTGATTAGTGATTAGTGATTAGTGATTAGTGATTAGTAAACAACCAATAACTAATCACTAATCAACTAATAATATCTTACTTCACAAACGTCCCCGACCAGATCGAATGCCGCACTTTAACTTTCACAAAATAGGTTCCGTTGGGTAAATCTTGAATATTTAGGCGTTGTTCTGTTTTACCTTGTGCATCATTTTGAAACTGCTGCAGCAGTCTTCCTTGAGCATCTAATAAGACAATTTCAGCCGTTTTACCTGCTTCGTTATTGGCATATTGAACGTTTATATAATCGCTTGCAGGATTAGGATAGAGTTTTAATCGTTCAACTTTTACCGCAGTAATAGGTGGAGCCGTAGAGACAGGTGTTTCGTTCACAATATCCATAGAATCTAAAGGAAAAGTCATAATCGAACGAGCAAATGTTCCTGCAATTACTTCATTGTTAGCTTCATTCCAATCTACATCATAGACAGGTACAATGGGCATATCAGAACCTAGACGATCCCATGATACTCCTGCATTTTCTGTCAAATAAACACCGCCATCTGTTCCAATTATAATAACAGAATCTTGATAATTTGGATAAATCCAAATATCATTAATCGCCAAATTAGGGAGATTTCCTTCTATTGATTCCCAAGTATCTCCCTTATTCGTAGAACGATAGATTTTAGGTGTATTATCATTGTCTCGATAACCAGAATAGCTCACATATACGTTGTCTTCTATATTTGGTGAGGTATGCACAGACGTAATATATTGATTAGGTAAGTCATTTGTAGTATTCAATGCTTCATTATTATCTGCTTTTATTTTCCAGAGATTTCCATCACCTGTCCCTACGTAAACTAAAAACGGTTCAAATTTAGATTCGTCAATAGCTGAAATATTCTGATTCCTAGAAGCCAACTCCGATGTATCTTGATCCGTCAAATTATCTGTCACTGGATTCCAAAAAGGAAATCCAGGATTATCGGAATAATATAAACGATCTGTTCCTGTATAAAGTAAATTAGAACTGTGTGTACTCATAATAATAGGCATATCCCAATTTCGAGTGTCTTCGTCATCAATTCCGTCAATGGCTAGATTAAAATCAAATCCTCCATCATCGGAGTAGTAAATACGACCTCGTTGAGTTTCAGTATAAACAATATTAGGATCGTCGGGATTAAAGATCGCTTGAAATCCGTCGCCACCAAAAATTCTCGGCCATTCATTAATGTTTTCAGCATTTCCACCTGTCGTTCCGTTGTCCTGCGCACCTCCATAATACCAATCGGGTTGATGCGGATTATAAGCGACTCGATAAAACTGAGTAGTCGGGATGCTTTCTATATCTCGCCATTCATCATTAAAAATATCTGTTTTATACAAACCTCCATCCGTCGCTAAAATAATACTGTCGCTATTGGTAAATAGTAAATCATGTTTGTCTGCATGAACGCTATATTCCCACCATGGTGGCGTAGCCATAAACCAAGATTGTCCACCATCTAAACTCCTCCACAAATCGACGCCTAGCAAATATAGGTCATCATCATTTTTAGGATTGACACGCACTTTACCAAAATACCATCCGAACCCGCCTAGTGCATTAGGATTTAAACCTGCTGCTTCTGTTGTGTTCAACGTATCCCAAAGTATTCCACCATTTGTTGTCTTATAAATATGATTCAACTGACTTGTCGTATCAACGTACATGGCAAATACGGTTTCGGGATTCGTTTTTGAAATAGTCAACCCAATCCGACCAATTTTTCGTTGCGGTAGACCACCTTCTAAGGTGATCCAAGTAGTACCTGCATCGGTTGTTTTATAAATCTTCGCATCATCACCTGTAATTTCGGACTCAAAGTTATTTCTAATTCGATTCCAACCAGCAACATACAAGGTTTGTGGATCATCTACTTGCATCACCATATCAATAATACCAGCGCCATCATCTAAAAACAGGATTTGTTCCCAAGATTGTCCACCATCAGTTGATTTGTATAATCCTCGCTGTTCATTTCTTTCAAAAGGTAAACCCATTGTTCCTACATAAATCGTATTTGAGTTCGTTGGATCAATGATAATTTTAGAAATAATCCGCTGTTCTTCTAAACCTAAATTTTCCCATGTCAAACCTCCATCTATACTTTTATAAATACCATCACCAATAGATGGATAACCAGAAATATTGGGATCTCCCGTTCCTACATAAACGGTGTTGGAATCCGACGGATCGACTACAATATCACCGATAGATAAAAATAATTGATCGTCAAAAATAGGATTCCAAGTTGCGCCACTATCCGTCGTTTTCCATACGCCACCACGTGCAAAACCTGCATACATCACTGCCTCATTATTGGGGTCAACTGTTACTGTGTTTACACGGGCTCCAATATTACCTGGTCCTTGTATCTTCCAGGGCGTATTTATTCCTGTCGTTCCAGAACGTAGTGCTACTTGTTCACGTGCAGATTCCAACGCTTTTTTATATGTTTTAAAATCTATTTTTCCATCGGGGTAAGCTCGTTGTAAAAAAAACTCCTCGCTAGGTTCATATTTTTCATCTAATCGATTTTTTGATACAATCCCTTCTTGCTCTTTTTCTTTTGGTAAAAGAATAAAAACAGTAGTAAAAATGACGCATAATGAAATGAAAATGATTATAAATCTCTGAGTTAACATATGATGCTTATTTTGGAGTTTTCTTAACTTACAAATAATTGAACCGAAGTATTTAGTGAACGTTAACATTACAATATTAATCAAAGTGTTTTTGTTTTTATTCTAAATGTTAATAAATGTCTAAAATCTGTCGGATTCCAATTAATTTTGTTCTATTACTTACTAGATAGCGTCTAAATATCAAATCAGTTCAAAAAAACTATGCGAAATATACTCATTCTATTTCCTTTATTATTCCTTTCAAATTCAATTTGGGGGCAGTCCGATTCGTACAGAATTGAGGTACAATTGGATCATTATGACCAACAAGAAATCTTATTAACTTATCAGTTTTTGGATCGTTATCCTGTTGTGGATACAGCGCAAATCAACACCAATGGAAGATTTGTGTTTGAAGGAGATAGCCTTCTAATTCCAGGTGTATATATGTTGGTCTTGCCACCAGAAAATGAGTTTATTACCGTTCTAATCAATGAAGAAGATCAACAATTTACGATCAAAAGTGATTTTCAAAATTTGACTTCAAGCATGGAGGTGACGGGTTCTACTGAAAATCAACTATATTACGAATATCTCAATTATCTGAATGACCGAATTGCTGTTTTAAACGGTTATCGGCAAGCGGCAAATGAAGCCACAAGTATAGAAGAGGAAAGTAAATATCAGCAATTGTTCAATCAAGATGTTCAGCAGATTGGTCGTTATCAAGAAACGGTTATTGCAGAGTATCCCAATAGCTTAACCGCTAGTTTGATAAAAGCAGAATTGGAAACACCTCTACCAAACTTTAAAACCAATTCACAAGACGAACTAAACTATTTACAATATGCTTTTCGTAAAAAACACTATTTTGATCATTTAGATTTTAATGACGGACGTTTATTACGCTCCGAGATTTTGTTCCAAAAAGTAGATTTTTATCTCAATCGGCTGACACATGCTCGACCCGATTCGATCATTGTTGCAGTAGATTATGTGTTGGATAAACTCAAAGCCAATTCCAAAAACTATAAATATTATCTCGATCATTTGATGTTGACGTATGCTAATTCGGATGTAGTAGAAATGGAAGCGGTGTATGTGCATATCGTAGAAAACTATTACGCTAAAGGGGAAGCACCTTGGGTAGATAAAGATAATTTAGCGGAAATGATTGCAGATGCCGAAAGTAGGAAGCCGTTACTTTTAGGACAACCTGCACCCGAAATTACCATGCAATTACGAGACGGATCATCAATTGCCCTTTATGATGTGAACGCTGATTTTACGGTTATTTATTTATGGCAACCCAATTGTAGTCATTGCAAAAAGTCGATGCCCTACATGAAGGATTTCTATAAAAATTATAAAGATAAAGGTGTCGAAATATTCGCTGGTTGTACTAAAACCGTCAAAAAAGTACCCGATTGCTGGAAATATGTGGATGAAAATGATATTGGTCATTGGATCAATACCGTTGATCCGTATATGCGATCTCGTTTTGTTCAACTCTATATGGCAGAAAAAACCCCGAAAATATATATCTTGGACGCTGATAAAAAAATTGTCATGAAAGACATCGGCGCCGAGCAACTTCCTGAACTACTAGACTATCTTATTTCTGAAAAACAACAATCTGAAGCAGGAAAAGGTGGAAAATCTTAAAAATGTGTTTGTGTGCGCAGGTGTTCATGTGTTCACGTGCGAAACGCTCTTTGAACATGAACACCTGCGCACACAAACACGTGAACACGTTAAAAACTTCATTATGCAAAAAATATTCTTCTTCTTTCTAATCATCAGCCTTGCGGCTTGTTCGGGTTCAAAAAAATCAGACGCAGCAACAAATAATCATATTAAACCATCTAAAAATTGTTTTACTCAAGCACTCGTGAAGGACATGAGCAAACTAGATGGTTGTACATTTCTATTGGAATTGGTGGATACAGGCGAAAAACTACTTCCTACTCAGACAACAGGTTACGATTTTGAATTAGCCAATAATCAGTTGGTAGAAATTGGGTACAAAGAAGTCAAAGATGCGATGAGCGTCTGTATGGCAGAAAATCGAATAGTCAACATTACTTGTATGAAATTGGTTGCTTTGACTGGCGGTGTAAAACCAAGTCGAGACAAACCTGTTCCTACACCTTGCGAAAAAATCAATGGCCCGTATGATGTTACTTGGATGAAAGACCTCGTCATCAAAACGAAACCTCGATTGATTGATCGCTACGCTTATAAAGATGGCTGGGCG
Source organism: Saprospiraceae bacterium (assembly GCA_020628085.1). Lineage (GTDB taxonomy): Bacteria > Bacteroidota > Bacteroidia > Chitinophagales > Saprospiraceae > JAHDES01. The sequence goes on along the minus strand of JAHDFQ010000241.1, from coordinate 146 downwards.
TATCACCTCACCAGCAATGATATGGAATACGTCTATGATTGCCAAGGAACGGAATTATATGTTGGTGCTAAAGGTGAAAAATCGGATAAAAAAACCATGTACATGAATCAGATGAGCGATAAATTTACGATTTGGGTAATGAATGA
>JAHDFQ010000240.1 GCA_020628085.1 Saprospiraceae bacterium | reverse complement strand
AGTATTTTACAACTTTTTTGAAGGTTGGCGTTATTATACAAGTAATTTTGTCCGATCGCTTATTACAAAAGCGTATCTCATTGCTGAAATACGCTTTCTATTATTTTTATTTAAAAACTACTTCTTCAATAGCTTCTAAATAAGCATCTAAATTTAAGAAATCAGCGTACGGTCCAGGAGACATATTGATAAGAATAGCGATGTATGTATCCTGTTCTGGATAATACCTTGCAAATGATGAAAAGCCATCTACTCCGCCAGTATGACCATAATAAATGCCATAATCTCCTGTAAAATATTCGATTCCATAACCATTTTTATCACCTTCATCAGATATGTCAAACCAATCTTGCATTTGTGCTAGACTTTCTGAACTAACAATTTCGGCATTGAATAGTGCATCTAAAAATACACCCAAATCTTGCACATTAGTAGCAATTCCACCATCACCTGTGCCTAGTTCATCTTTGTATAGAAACTCAGATTCTGTATATCCACCACCATACAAATAGTAATATCCTTTAATTAAATTATTAGGAGTATCGGCACCCCGAATGGCAAAAGAAGTATTTTTTAAGCCCAAAGGTGTAAAAATATGTTGCTGGTAAAAATCTTGTAAGGAAAGACCAGAAGCTTTTTCGATAATGAAACCCAACAACAAATAATTACTGTTCGTATACCAATATTCTGTTCCTACAGGAAAGTAGGCTTTTTTATCATACGTAAATTTGAGGATGTCTTTGGCGGTTCGATCATTATAAAATTCGTTGTACCTCGACATTTCAAAAGCAGTTGTATAATAATCGTGAATCCCACTTGTATGTCCTAACAAATGTTTAATTGTAGCTTCTTTTGCATTGTCAATATTATCAATAATATCTGCATCTACCCAATTACTAATCGGATCGTCAATGGACAAAATACCATTGTCTACCAACCTGAAAATACAAGCAGCAGTGTACATTTTGGAAATACTGGCAATCAGAAATTGATGATTAACTTCCGTCGGAACGTTGGAAGCCAGATCGGAACTTCCTGCTGCACCTAACCAAGTACCTTCGTCATTTTTAATCATGACCGATGTTCCAATAATTCCTTTTGAAACATACTCATCAATGACGGCTTGATAATCATCTTTTTTAGGGTGCGCTTCACTTTCGTCTGGAAAAGACAGTTCGATTTTGTAAGTACTTGCAGGTCTTGTCTCTTCTTTGGTACATCCTACTAAAAATAGAATAGAGAATAGAATAAAAAAATAACTTTTCATGGCTTTATATTTTTTTGAATGTTTTATGCCTATGGCATATAGATAGTTTAGTTTAAATTTATAGCAACACCAACATGCAACGTCGATATTAATCTGCTTATAGTTAGTCCTGCTGTATTGGCTTCATATCGGATAATCGGATTGATTTTGGCGGGTTTGATATAACTCAATTCAAATCCCAAATTATAGCGTAGAAAAGCTTCATTGACCTGTTTTGCTTCATATAGCCCCGTTTCTTCATTATGTATGTAACCCTGTCGTGGATAAAAAGCGTGTATGTATCCAAAATCGCCGTATACGCTCAAACCGATGGTATTTTTTATTTTCTGTTGATAGGCGTATCCGACGGTCAGATAAGGCGCATTAATCAAAATATTATGATGTATAAAGCCTGCTTTTGCGCGAATAGATTGTGTATTATTGGAGCGATCTCGTTTGAAAAAGGTTGCTCCAACCTCTATACCAGGATGGATGGGTGCTAGATTGATAAAAGGTAAACCAAATTTTGTGTCAGATAGCGTAACGGATACATCGTGAATGCCTTTTACAAATTGTGCATAACCTGTTGTAGCGGTTAGCAATAAGAAGAACAATAAACTTCGTTGAATGCGTTTAAACATGAATGAATGCTTCATTTAGAGATTAAATTTAAGTCCAAAATTGATGGACGTGTGTATGGTAAATGGGAGACTACCATTGCTCGCATATGGTGCGAGCGAGAATAGTTCTCCGTAACTAAATAGTTCGATTGGAATGTTAAAAATGTGTTCCAGTTTGAGCGTTGCACCTAAACCAATAGATGGTAAGATATGATGTTTAACGGCTTTCGATTCTTCGTAAATGCCATCTACTAAATTATAAGTTTGTTCCGTTGGTGTAGAAATAGCATAGCCCAAACCAATTGGTAGATTAATTTGTAGGGTCTTGAAAAACTGTAGTGAAAAAGTAGGTTTATAACTTAAATAAGCAGATTTAAAAAATGCTTGATGATGAAAATAACCTAAGTGAAACTGATGACTGAATTGGTAAGCCCCAAATTTAGGTCGACTCACATCATAAACTAATGCAAAGCCTATATGTGATCGTTCACCAAGTCGATCTTGAAATGGTAAGGTGATATGTTCCTCGAAGATAGTTAAGCCAATTTTATGATCGAGCTTGTATTGTTCTTCGACCGATTCCTGTGCTTGAGTACAAATATTCCAACTCCAAAAAAACAAGATTAAAACAACTATTTTTTGATTTTCCATACTGCAAATAAACCATCTATTGGTTTGAAATGGTATGAATGGGTGTCTCAAAGGGGTATCATTGCTTCTAATGAGACGAAATAAGAGGAAAATACAATGAAGTTAAGTTTACCTTAACATTTAGGGACTTAATTATTTTGCTTAATGAATACAGAAGGGGCGCAGTGATAATATTTTTTGAATACTCGATTGAAGGTTGCTTTGGAGCGGAATCCACTTTCTTGTGCTAGGGCAAAAATAGTTTGAGATTGGAGTTTATCGGTTTTTAATAACTCGACAAAATGTTGAATTCGATATTCGTTTATATAATCATAGAAGCTTTTATTGAGATGTTGATTGAGTAACAGCGATAACTTTTTGTCCGTTGTTTCGATCATGTTTGCTAATTGACTCAAGGTCAGATTTTCATCCAAATAAGGTTTTTGGGTAGCCATAAACTGATACAATATTTCTTGCTGATCCTCCTGTTCTGGATGAATATTTTTTGTTTCTTTTTCTGTGGTAGGCCTTTCAAACGTCCATAAAAAATTAGGTAATAAAATAGAACTTTGTTCAATACCAAAATAGCCTAAAAAAGCAAATAAGGTTACCATTCCTGAAATAGTAACGAAACCTATATTCCATTTGAAATCACCAAATACTTGCTCGTAAATTTCAGTTGCAATATCAATTGACATAAGTACCAAAGCTCCTATCAAAAGATATTGAATCCAACGAAACGCTTGTTCCTTATCGTCGGAATAATAGGCATTGAGGAGTTTCTTGATTCGATTGAGCAGTAGATAATTGTAGATTAAGTAACTAATAAAATACAAATCTCTTATATATATGTAGTACGGTGCATATTCCATCAATATTTCTAAATATGAAAAAGCAAGGTAGTCGGTCAGTAAATATATAAATATAGGTAGCGTTATAAAACAAAAAATGATTAGGGCAGGAATGAGGTGTTTAAGATTGATTTGTTCTCTGAACTTTCCTTTATTAAAAATAGACTGTATGTAGTATAATAATATAGGACCGAATACCCATTCTATCATTTCGGCGGGTAGAAAGGTAAGTGCATACAAAGGAATAAATTGATGTAATTCAGCATAGGAATGCAGCAAAGTCATCAAGGAAATAAGGAAAAAGATGAACAGAATCCGTTTGGAAATATCTGTCTTTAGATTTTTAGAAAGCAGGAATAGGATAATAATGTTAATAAGAATTCCCGAAATAAAAATGAAATCTAGTAATTCGTTCATAGTTGTGAATAACTAGGTCAATCAATATTGTTTAAATACTGACTTTGCAATTTCAGGATGCTCGTTTAAAAACTTTTTATAACGACTTCTACTAGCAATGAAATAAATTTTCTTACCAAAATTTCCTTTTTGCTTGAGGTGGATATATATCGTTCTAAATAAACCAAAATCTTTCTCTACCACTTTTTCTATTTGATGAAAAGGATAGCGATAGGTTTTTATATAATTGGTAGCATAGATGAAATGACTATCAATTTCTACTCGTTTTAATCGCAGCATGGACCAGTAAAAAAATAAGAACCCCAATGCAAAAAAGATCGGCATATACGTTTGTAGTGTTGCTGCTGAAAATGTGCCAAAATTGGTTTCTCCAGAAAACCAAACTGCTAGAGTAAATGCTCCAAAAAAAGTCATCCACATAATTGGAATCGCCAATTTGTAGAAAAACGTTAGGTTACTGGAAAGATTAACCGTTTTAAATTTGGGAGTGGTATCCATATCAGTTTTACTCATTTTCTGCTGCTTCTTTTTGAACTTGAACTCGTTTAGAAATATGGATACTAATTTCGTACAATAAATAGAGAGGAATACTAATCAACAATTGTGTTACTACATCTGGGGGGGTAATAACTGCCGACAAAATTAAAATAATAACAGCAGCATGACGGCGATAACTTCGCATAAATTCAGGCGTCAATACTCCAATTTTGGAAAAAAAGTAAACCGCCACGGGTAACTCAAATACAATTCCGACTGGCAATGTCAGCATTCCAATCAGATTGACATAAGAAGATAATCTCGGAGCAACTCCCACATTTCCTGCACCAACTGAATAGTTAGATAAGAAAGTGACAGCAAAAGGTGCTATTACATAGTAGCCAAACAAAACACCCAAAAAGAACAAGAAAGAACAAATAAATACCATTCCACGGGCTGCTTTTTGCTCGTTTGGATACAGACCTGGTTTGACAAATCGCCAAATTTCCCAAAATATATAGGGAAAGGAAATGATAATACCGATAACAAAAGATACTTTAAGGTGGGTAACAAATTGTTCTTCTAGTGCAATCGTTTCTAACTTGAAATCTAGAGGATGAAAACAAGTCCATTCACCTAAATTACAGAAAAAGCGATAGGTTGGGAAATTTTGATCCATGTGACCTAAAATGACCGAATCAAAAATCAAATTTTCCGCCAAAAAGGCAATTACTGCGAAGACTAATATAGAAACAACGGCACGAATTAAATGCCAGCGCAGTTCCTCTAAATGATCGAGGAAGGACATTTCGGATCCTTGTTGATCCATTTTATCAACATCTATTTGATCTAATGGCAT
>JAHDFQ010000024.1 GCA_020628085.1 Saprospiraceae bacterium | reverse complement strand
GCAACTTGGGTTAGTTATTGGTAGAATTATCTTTCAAATTTATCCAATACTTCTAAAAAACTCTTACAAAGATGAAATATTTTGCACAACAATTCCGTAGAAAAGAAGTCTTTTGTGTAAATTCGGACTTCGGTTCAATCATGGACTCATTCTTGTCCTGTACACATAAAATTATTCAATCAGGTGGTATCCCTGTATTTTGTTAATTTCAAACAAAACAAAGATACAAATTCAAATATTACAAAAGAGACTCAAAATGGATTTGAACAAAACCCAACGTATTTTAGATAAAATAAATTCACTGTATAAAAATATAGGTGTAGATGACAACGTATCGGCTATTGAACGAGATTTGATGCTGTCTTATATCCGTAATTTATACGAAACCTTCTTGGATGAAAGTACTGCTAACAAAGCAACACCTTCTACTCCAAGAGTTAAGACGGCTGCACCACCGCCAGTGACTGAACCCGTTTACCAAAAAGAAGTTGTGCCACCACCGCCACCAAGAAAGAAACCTGTTATTATACAAGTTCCTGATTCGATCAAAGAATATGCAGTGCCGCCACCAGCACAACCTGCACCCACATCGCCTGCACCCGTTGCAGTAACGCCTCCACCTGCACCAATTCCGACTCCAGAACCAACTCCTGAGCCACCGAAACCAGAGATTCAGGCAGAACATACAGAGCTATTTGGTCAAAATCACGAGGTAAAAGAACTATCGGATCGTTTGAGTGGCACACCCATTAAAAACCTAAAAAAAGCGATGGGTTTAAACGAAAAAATATTGACGATCAATGAATTATTTGGTGGAGATCACAAGGCATTTGATGCAGCATTAGCAGAATTAAACGACTTAAAGGACTTTAAAGAAGCAAAGGCATACATGTCTGAACATCTAGCTAAAAAATACGATTGGTCAAGTGATGCTAAAATCAAAAAAGCACAGATTTTCATTAAGCTGGTTCGACGACGATATAATTAATTGCTGCGCCATTTTGGTATATTGCTGATTGGTAAATTTGTTTACTACTTTAGGTGTTGAAGATCATTTTATTAAGGAGTTGACTTGATTTAACTCCTTAACAATGTAGAATAATAAACTTGAATGGCACATCATTATCTTTCTTATATCTCAGACGCACATTTATTCAAATGTGTCAAATGTCTACACGATTCTTATCAAAAGGCGAAGGCAGATATTAGTAAAAAAAAGTTTTATAAAAATAAGATTGATACCATTAAGCTAACTTTTGATGCTAAGTTTAATGGCTTAGACGAGGAAACCCTGATTAAAACTGAAATCAATCGTCAGGTAGATAAATCCATTAATAATTCAATCGGAACGTTTCACGAACAGATATTGGGTGGAATCGAAGGCTACGAAATGGGAAATTTGAGTGGTTTTGATATCAAAGCAACCGACGACACACTATTTGCGGATATTAAAAATAAGCACAATACCATGAATAGTAGTTCGGCAGAAAGCCTGTTTCAAAAACTCGCCAACTATGCTGATACTTATAAAAAAGCGACATGTTATTGGGTTCAGATCTTGGCTAAAAGCAGTTTCAACGAATCTTGGTTTGCCGAAATTAATGGCAAAGAATATAGTCATAGTCGAGTGTATAAAATATCAGGCGATCAATTCTATGCCTTACTAACAGGTAGAGCAAATGCGTTGTTTGAATTGTATGAAGTCCTACCAACGGTTATTGATGACTTTTTAAAAACACAATCTACCGAAGGTAAACGCAGTAATTCTGCACTAGAGGAAATCGTCAAAAGCGCGACTAAAAGCGAGCGAAATATCATGGACGAAATCACGTTTGAAAACTATTCTTATTATAATGGTTTTGACAAACTCAATGAAGGTCGTGAACCCATTGATTTGAGACTTTTTGATTAAACTTCGAATGAAGAGGTGACTGCAGTCACCTCTTCACTTCAATAAATATATATTATATGATCGTCGTAACAGGAGCACTCGGATTTATAGGTAGTTGTATGGTCAAAAAACTCAATGAAATGGGTTTAGAGGTTTTAGCTGTCGATGATTTTTATAAGGATAAAAAAGAACCTAATCTAGCCAATAAAAATGTCCGAGAATGGATTCATCGCTCTATTTTTTTGAGTTGGATGCCCCGAATTCATTCTCGAATTGATGCGATTATTCATCTAGGTGCACGTACGGATACAGCAGAAATGAATACGACCATTTTTGATGAATTGAATGTCAATTACTCTAAAAGTATCTGGGATTTTTGTGTCAAATTCAATAAACCACTCATTTACGCTTCTAGTGCTGCAACCTATGGACTAGGCGAACAAGGTTTTACAGATACACATAAGATTGTCAAGGACTTAGCTCCGTTAAACCCGTATGGTGTTTCTAAAAATGACTTTGACAAATGGGTATTAGAACAAAAGGAAACGCCACCATTCTGGGCAGGATTAAAGTTTTTTAACGTCTATGGCCCGAATGAATACCATAAAGGTAGAATGGCTTCTGTGATCTATCATACCGTTAAACAAATCAAGGCTACAGGAGGAATGAAACTCTTCAAATCGCACCATTCTGATTTTAAAGACGGCGAACAACAGCGAGATTTTATTTATGTCAAAGATGTTGTTAATATTATCGCTTTTTTGCTAGAAAACCAACCTAAAAATGGCTTATACAATGTCGGGACAGGTAAAGCTCGTACCTTCTATGATTTGGCAAGTAACACCTTTAAGGCGATGGGTTTAGAACCCAATATTTCGTTTATCGACACTCCCAAAGATATTCGAGATAAGTATCAATATTATACACAGGCTAAAATGACCAAACTCAAAAAAGCAGGTTATAAAGAACCGTTTTATTCGTTGGAGCATGGTATAAAGGATTATGTTCAGAATTATCTAATCGGGTATAAAATTTGGTAAGGATTACTCTATCAACGGTTTCAATTCAATGCTATCTTTAGTAGATAAAGTGTCTGGTAAGATGGGTTTTGGTGGCTTATCGGGACGATCACCTAGTTTTATGCGTTCGGCTTTCGCACGGGCGATTAGGATTGAATCTGCCATTTTAGAGGCTTGTAGGTAGGCATCTTTTCGACATTTTTCTATACGTTGAGATTTGAATATTTTGATGCGTTTATTGAGTTCATTTTCCACCAATTGTTCTTTGGTCAGAATGGGTTCTGTTGGTGCTTTTTGACATGAAAAACAAACCGAACATATCAAAAAAAGGCAACCCAATTGTAATAAATATATTGTTAAACGTATCATTAATATCCCAATTTTTCCAGTCGTTCCTGCTTTCTAAGTGTAATAATAGAATCCACAGCAGATGCAATGATTTTATCTGTTTCTACCACACAAATTGAATCCAGTTCTTCTCGTAAAGCGACAACTTGCGCCTTGTACAACGTATCTACTTGCGTGCGCAATGCCTTATTCAACCGAGGTTGTGACTCGGGTACACATGCTCCAAAGCACATAACAGCAGTTACGCAAAAAGTATAAAAAACAGGTTTAATCATAAAATTAATGCTATTTCAAGTGATTAATGCTGATGCCCATGTTCCAGAGCTTCGGCGTCATCTTTTTTGTTCGGAACAGCCGTTGCCGATTCGGTGGTACTATTTTCGATAATAGAACCAAAAAAAATGGCATTGGCAAACAATTTATTGGTTCCCCACCAAAACCCTCTAAAGTTGGTGTTATCAGCAAAAGAAATCGTTCGTCCACGACCTACACCCGTCACAATTATATTTCCAGTACTGGCAATATCATTAATATTTTCCTGAGTAGAATAACCACTCAATAAAGGCTCATTTGTGTATAGACTTGGTGTAGCATAAGCGTTTCTCGTTGGCTCAAAATGGGTTGTTCCTTTTCGGAAAGTTGGCATCTTTGATCTATGATAACCATAAGCAATCGGGTGCGTCAAATCGAGTTCCATTTCAAAAATAGCCCCACCAATATAATTGCGTCCATTATCTGGATTTGATTTTAAATAAGGGCGACGTTTTTCCAACTTAACTTTAGCATTGGATCGGGTTTTCACACCTGCTAATCCTTGTGCACTCGCCCAAGTGGCTGTTTCTTGAAAAGTAATCAAGACACCTCCGTTTTTAAGCCAATTCCTCAATTTTTCACTATCCAACGAACTATAATTTCCCTTTACCAAAACAATAGTCGTGTAACGTTCTAAGTTTAAACGATTAAATCGGGTTGCATCGCATTTGGTTACAGGAATATCGTATCGTTGATCCAGCAAATGCCAAACTTCACCTGCTTCATAGGCACGAACACCGTCTCCGACCACCATCAAAATTTCTGGTTTTACCAATCGTTTGACACTCGGACTTCCCAAATCTATACCTGTTGGTGTCAAACCTGAAGAGAGGTTATGGAAAGAAACACCAGATTGCTGTGCCGCTTGTTGTATAATATTATAAACTTCTTGTTGAGTGTGGTCTTGCTGATGTTGAACACTAATCAACACTGTTCCATGATTGAAATCTCGTTGACCATCGGGTGTATTTGCTGTAAAAGAACGGGTGGCTACTTTTGTAATCAAACCTTCATTCTGTATGGCAAACAAAGCCTTGGGTGCAAAATAATCATCCCATTCTAACGCATAAGCATACGAGCTTTTACCTCCAATAACAGAGCCCATCACAGTAGGTACATCCGTCACTTGTTTTCCTTTTGAAAAAGTAGAACTGGCTGCATATTCTAGATTATATGCCAAAGGCAAAGTCCATGCTGATACATCATAAAACAAACTGTCCTTAAACGTAGTATTCGTTTCAAACATAGCTTTCACCAGGCGATACTGAGGCTGATTTAAAGGAACACTATAACTATTTTCTTTTTTAAAATTAACGCCAGATTCCTGAACATCTTTACCCAATTCGTATACTTCAATTTTATGTTGTAAAAGCAAACGAATAAAATCTGCTATCTTAGAAGCGTCTTTTGCATCACTAAATACAAAACTCTTTCTTGTATCCGTACTCGCTTCTTTCGACGCATTATTATAAAAATCTCTCTGATATGCTAAGAGTTCTTTTCGCATACCTAAAGCTGCTTTTTGTGTAGACAAAGAAGTTGTCAGTTGATTCCGAATGGTAAACGGAAAATCCAATAATCCGTTATCGCTTTCTTGCAAATGTCCTCTAGAGCTGGCTTGTTCAAATAAAATCCCAATTGACCCATTTACATCTGGATAAGTTGATCCTTTACCGTAATAAAAATCATCAAAAGACTCTTTGTTATAATATAGTGAACCAATTTTATCTAATTCAGCAGCGTGATATTTTGCTATTTCACCTGTGAGTTCTTGATTTTTGGCTGGTGTAATCGGATTGGTTCGAGAAGGTATGCCTGGTTGAAAAAAGAAGGTTGAATTCGTTCCCATTTCATGATGATCGGTCAAAATATTGGGTTTCCATTTATGGAAATTACGGATACGACCTTGACTTTCGGGGTGTTGTACCAACAGCCAATCCCGATTCAAATCAAACCAATAATGGTTCGTTCGTCCACCTGGCCAGACCTCTCGATATTCTCGATCATTGGGGTCGCTGGTCAAGTTTTTATTTTTGTGTCGGTTTACCCAACTTGCAAAGCGATCCATTCCGTCAGGATTAAAACACGGGTCAAGTAGCACTACTACATTGTCTAAAATGTCTTGAACCTCTCTGCTCTTTCCTGCGGCTAAATAATACAATACCAAAGGTGTTGCATTTGCTCCGCTTGATTCATTTCCATGTACTGTATACCCCTGATACGCTACCGAAGGCAAGTTATTGATGTTTACTTTTTTGGAATTTTGTGGATCACACAATTGGCGATGTTGCGCCGCTATATCATCAATTTGGGTTTGATTTTTTTCGGAGGTAATCGTTAATAAGACCAACGGACGATGTTCATAACTGCGTGCATATTCTTCAATCGTTACTCTTGGTGAAAGGCGAGCCACTTCCTTCATATAACCCACCAACTGATCGTGACTAATATGCCATTCTCCAATTTGATAACCTAAATAGTCCTCTGGCGTCGGAATAGAAGTATCGTATTCAATATCAGGTAAATAGTAGCTAAGGTCTTTTTTTTGACCGAGGGCTTGGAGTCCAATAAACATTAAAATACTTATAATTGACAAATACTTCATTAATATATTACATTTAGTATTTTGTAAAAATAAGCGAAAAGTACAAGACGTCTTACGATTCCGTTCAAAATTTGATAACAAGGTGTTTTTTAACACGATTCATAACACACCAGATCTTATTATTTGACTAGTTTTTGAAACTAATATAAAATTTCATAGTCAATGGTGTCGAAGGCTGATATATAGAATGAGTCGTTTTCTTCCATATCATCATTATTCTCTTTGTATATAATCCATTTTAGATTGATATTTTTATTAGCTTCAACTTCTCCTATTATCGTTGTATCAATTGAAGAACCGATAAATCTATTTTGATCACTGCCTCCTCCCAAACCAAAACCGCCAAGGAAAATCTCATCTCTGGTATTATGCGGATTCACATTTTTTAGATGTATCTTAAACCAAGCGTAAGGTTTGAAAATTAGGTCAATTGGATTATCACCTTCTTTTTGAACAGGAATAATATCTCTTTGAGGAGCATATCGAGTATCGTCAAGGTCAGTGACAATATAAGGTGCTCCGCTAATGATTCGCTCAAACGCATAGCGTCCTTCGGCGTCCGTTAACATAGAATCTAGTGTTGTCCAACTTAGATCATTGGTCAGAATATTCCCGTCTCCTCCTCCCGAAGCAATTAGATATACATTTGCTCCTTCAATGGGTTCTAGTGTTCCATATTGAAGTGCTTGACCGCTTATGGTGGTTGGTCGTACTTCGTTTTTACCACAAGCACTTAATATTAAGCAAAGTACAAAGCAGATGTAAGTTATCTTTTTCATAAGGTTGTATTTTTTATTGGTTGTAAAATATGTGTGTTGGTTCTGTCTGCAAGTTACGGGTGTTATAAATGTGTTTTGAAGTAAATATTGCCAAACACATATTTTAATTTATTGGATATTAAGAAAAGGGTCAGATATGTGCCTGTTTCTGTTAATTTTTAGATAAATCCTACAAAAAACAAGCACCGTATTAAACGATTCCTTATTTTGAAAGTCCAAAAGACGATCAAATTTAAAAATCTACCTATTATGATAGTAACAAATTGTGCTACGGGAACAATCGCTCCTTATGTACCTTCCGCAACGATGCCTTGGACTCGGCGACGAATTGCACACCTTGCCAGACGAATGGGCTTCGGTCTAAATCCACAACGTATTGATGAAATATTGGATAGTAATCTAAGTCCAACACAACTAGTGGATTTAATTATTGATAATGCTATTAACAAGCCACTACCGCCCGAACCCGAATGGAGTAATTGGTCTTTAAGTAATTATGGGTCAGATACCATTCAGAGTGAAGTTATTCAACAAATATATGAGTGGATTTTTGATTGGATGGAAGAAATGGTTTCCGAAAATAATTTTAGAGAAAAACTAGAAATGTTTTGGCACAATCATTTTGTTACTCGACTAGATGATTACAACTGTCCTTCGTACATGTATCAATACCATACGATTATTCAAAAAAATGTATTGGGCAATTTCAAAACCTTGACTACCGAAATAGGTACAACCCCTGCTATGCTCATCTATTTAAATGGAGTACAAAATACGAGAACTAATCCTAATGAAAATTATGCCAGAGAACTATACGAGTTATTCACATTGGGGGTTGATAATGGTTACACACAAACAGATATTACAGAAACAGCTAGAGCCCTGACAGGCTGGAATGGCTTTACAGAAGGTTGTGCACCCATTGGATATTTGCCTATTGCACATGATCCTGGGGTGAAAACTATTTTTGGTCAAACAGGCAACTGGAATTATGACGACGTACACACTATTTTATTTGAGCAACGAGCGAATGAAATTGCTCAGCATATTTGTACAAAATTGTATAAACGTTTTGTTAATCCAGAAATAGATCAGACTATTATTGATGAATTGGCTGCTACGTTTCTGGCAAACAACTTTGAACTTGCTCCCGTTTATCGACAATTATTTAAAAGTGAACACTTTTTTGATGAAGCCAACATGGATGTTCAGATAAAAAGTCCCATAGAAATGATGTTAAATTACGTTAAGGAATTTGAATACCCTTACGAGTCATTTTTTGATACGAATCTTAATTACAATCAATTTTTCCTTAGAATTTACTTTGAAGGAGCCACGCTTGGACAAGAATTGATGAATCCCGTTGATGTGGCTGGTTGGCAAGGCAACCGAAATTGGGTGAATAGTAGTACGCTTATTGGTCGTTGGGAAACGATGCAAAATTTGGTTTTCTATATCTATGAAAACTATAAATATCTCTACATAGATTTTGCCAAACAAATATCGGGCAACTCTAACGATCCAGCATTTATCACCCAGCTTATTGTCGATCATTTTGTTCCTGTTGGCTTACAAACGCCAGCAGATTATGAGCGAGCCACTAATATTTTTAAAAGTGATTATGTTCCTGCCAATTACTTTGAAGATGGTACTTGGACATTAGATTATAATGAAGATGTGGTGGCTGCACAAGTCGCTTTATTGATTATACATATTAGTAAAATTCCAGAATTTCAATTTGTTTAATGGGTGTACCAACCCTGATTAAGTAGTTCTAGGAAAAAGAATGGCTAGAAAATTTTCTCGAAAGAGATCAAAATTTTTACCCCATTTTTTTAGTACCCCTTAATAAATATAGATTATCATGAAAAATAAGAATAAAAATAATATGCGGTTTGGTGCAGCTAAAGAACATGGAAAAGCACATCAGCAAGATCACCAAAATTGGAGTAGAAGGAGTTTTCTAAGAGGCTTAGGCCTAACGAGTGGAGCAAGTGTTTTATTGGGAGGAACTGCCGTTAGTGCGATGTCGGCTTCACCATTTAGTTATTTGTTAAACAATGCTATAGAGGATCGAGTATTGGTGATTATTCGCCTGAAAGGTGGAAATGATGGATTGAATACTTTTGTTCCTATGTATGACTACGAAACCTATCTTGCCAATCGTCCAGAAATCGCCTTACCTGAAAATAGTTTAATTGGTTTAGATGATTTTGGAATGCACCCAGCTATGAGTCCATTAGAGAGCTTATGGCAGCAAAACGGCATGAAGGTGTTGAATAGCGTTGGATATCCCAATCACAATTTATCTCATTTTCGGTCAACTGATATTTGGGCATCAGCAAGTGATGCTTTAGAGATAGATAGTTCAGGATGGATGGGTCGTTTTCTTGAAAACGAGTTTCCCGATTTTTTGACGGATGCGCCACCAAAACCGCCAGCTATTCAGATCGGATCATCAGGTAACATTGTGTTCAATGGATCAGATATGAATAACACCAATTATGCTGTTTCCGTTACCAGTCCAGACGATTTGTATGAAATAGCTCAATCGGGACAATTATATCCTTTGGAAAACCTGCCTGATTGCTATTTCGGTGAACAATTAGAGTATATGCGATTAGTCACCAATACTACTTTTAGATATGCCGAAGTCATCAAAGAAGCCTACGATAATTCAACCACAGATGTTGATTATATGAATGCCAATGGTCAAATGAGTCTGGTAGCTCGATTGATAAAGGGTGGTTTGGGCACAAAGGTATATATGGTTACTTTGGACGGATTTGATACACATGCTGGACAGTTGGATAAACACGCTAATTTGTTAACTCAATTATCCGATTCGATCAATAAATTTTATCAAGATTTAGGTTCAACATTAGATAAAGAAGTATTATGTATGACGTTCTCAGAATTTGGTCGTCGAGTCAATCAAAATGCTTCACAAGGAACAGATCATGGAACGGCTGCACCGTTGATGCTTTTCGGAAAAGGACTCAATGGAAATGGATTCTTGGGTGAACAGCCCAACTTAAATGACTTAGATGCCAATGGAAACCTACAATTCAGCACTGATTTTAGAAGTATTTATGCCTCTATTCTTGAAAATTGGTTATGTATAGATGCTAATTTGGTAGATAATGTTATGGGTCAATCTTTTGAACGGGTTGATTTAGGTGTAGAGTGTAGTCCACTGTCGAACACCAGTTTACCTGGCTACAGCATGCAACACGAGGCTCGTTATGCACCAAATGGTGATGTTGTGATTTTTTATACTTTAGAAAATACGATGTTCACAAAAGTAGAGGTATTTGATATTTTGGGTCAACCTATGGCGACCTTACATAAAGGGCGACAAATGGCAGGTACTCATCAGGTCGTTTTTCAACCTAGGAGTAAATATGTTGCTGCAACCTATGTTTACAGGATAGAAGCCAATGGACAGGCGTTTAGCGGTAAAATACGTGTTGGATTGTGAAAAAAGCTATAACTAAAAATGGTATTGTGATATAAATACCAAATCATATATTGTTAAAAATGTAAACCAAAAGTGATTATGCCACTTTTGGTTTCTTTTTTTTTGTAAAAAAAATTAAATTTACATTGGCTATGATCTTCTGTGTAAATACAAATCTCTTTGTACAACATGGTTATTACTAAAAAAGAGATATTACCTACCCTACACCCGTATTGATTGTAGTTTCAAGATACAACTACCAACCACTATTAAATTGAAAAGCTGTTTCCGACCGATTTAATAAAATTTTAAAATCTTAACAATAACTGAAATTATGCGATTTCTTTACAAATCATATTTGATTCTATTTGGATGTTTGGCTTGTTATGCTCAAATTATGGCTCAAGTTACAGTAGGAACGGGTACAAATGAATCACAAGCGTATCCTTTTGAGCCTTACTATTCATATACTTACGCTCAAAATATTTATCTTGCTTCAGAAATCAATACGGCAGGTTCAATAACATCCTTATCCTACTATTTCAGTGGAACTAGTACACTCCCTAATAGTCAAGATCTTGTGATATATCTAGGTCATTCTAGTAAAACATCATTTACTAATAGTTCAGACTGGGAATCAATTAACAACCTTACGCAGGTTTATGCTGGTGGAATGAATGTTTCAGGAGGTGTAGGTTGGGTTACATTAACACTCAATGCACCATTTGTTTACAATGGTATAGATAATTTAATTGTTGCTTTTGAAGAAAATTCTAATGGTTATGATTCAGTTGGTGATGATTTTTATTGTACCAATATGGGAACAACTAGAGGCATACATTATAGAAGTGATTCTACAAACCCAAACCCTAGCTCGCCACCAACAGCTACCTTAACAACGTCTTTCGTAGCCAATACTATATTTCAAATTGAATCGTGTGATCCTCCTACGGCAACGGCTAGCTATGATTGTACAGCTGATGAGATTACGCTAAATGTATCAGACATTGGAGATGGAACTTATAGCGCAAGCATAGATGGAATGGGAACTAGCGTTCCTGTCAACTCAACAGGGTCATATCCTCCTTTTGGTACATTTGCTCCAGATCAAACCTATAATGTAATTTTTAGTGATGGTGCTGGATGTACTTCTCAAGTTTCTTATGTATACGGTGCCTGTCGCACATTAGGAAATAACTGTACCTCTGTCATTAGTAACGGTGACTTTGAAACCACTAATAGCTGGGTTCGAAGTGCAGTTGATGGAAATAATATCAATGTAATGGCAAATGATATTATTAGAAACGAATCACCATTGGCAGGTATGAATGCAGCTGGTTTTGGTGGTTATGGTGGTACTAATGTCAGTACGGGTGGGCCTTATACTTCTACACTATCACGAAGCGTTTTCTTGGCCAGTGGAAGTACATTTAACTTGTATTTTTGGATGTTAGCTGATGTATGCTCGTCAGGAGATATTTTTACAGTTACTGTAGATGGAAATGTAGAATATACCCTTACTGGCACATCATCTTTGTGTGGTGAAAACAAATGGCGGGAAATCACCATTGATCTTTCAGCTTATGCCGACAATACGTCGCATTCCCTAGTTTTCGAGCTGGTAGAAAATGGTACAACACCAACTCGCATATACATAGACGAATTGTTATTAGAAAATTGTACGCCTGTGGTTTGTCCAGCTAATTATAATGGTATTGCAGGAACAGCTCCAGATCAAACAGATTATGAGACAGATGGAAATATTTTATCTATACAAACGATTGCAGCTGGGACAACCATTGATTATGACGCAGGAACAGATATTACCCTAGGAATTGCAGGATCAGCAGGTTTTGAAGTTCAGTTAGGAGCAACATTCTGTGCCTTTATAGATGGTTGTAATGGAATGGGAGGCGTTTTAAATCCATTGGGAGAAACAGAAGATAATACGTCAGCACTAAAGGTTGATGAAAATAAGGCTACGATATTGGTAAATAAAGAAAAGAAAAAAGAATAATTTTATATTTTGACTTCTAAGAATACACTTTACTATAATTTTGTTTTAAACCGAATTATTGGTTTGTAATGTTGTTAAAAAAGAGATATAGATGATAAAAATCTTTATCTCTTTTTTTTTATTAAAAGATTTTATATATCTTCACTAATGATATTTGATGAGGAAACTAGAATCTTCACTTTTTTTATCAAAGTCAAACACCACTATAATTAACCAAAGAACTCTTTAAACTGTATTAAGAATTTTTTATTCTTGAACAATATCCTGTCTTTGTTACTTTCAGTTTGATTTTTTGAGCATTTAAACACAATTACATAACTACTTTTGTAATCTTTCTTACCGAAGCATTACCCATCAGTTCTATGCACATAATTGATGGATGATACTTCTGGGAAGAATATAAAGTGCTTGGTACAGATTGTATCTAGTTACTCTTATGTTGGAAACAACTATGTTTCTAACATGATTATTTATTTACTAAAACATAAATAATTCTTATGCAAAAAATAAAATTTATACGCTATCTATTTCTGCTGTGTCTTTCATTAAGTGTTTTTGGGCTGAGTGCTCAAGTATTGGTCAATGAAGATTTTGATGCAGGTACTCCTGCGGGCTGGACAGATAGTTATAGTAATACTAGCACACAAACTTGTGCAGGTAACTCTGAACGAGATAATCTATACTCTAGTAGCACAACAGGTGATTTAACTTCTCCAAACTATATAGGAGCATCTAATGGAACAGATTTGACAGTTAGCTTTGATTATAAAGTAGTGGACTGGTCTGCTGCAACAGTGGCAACATCAGCAGGATGGGGATCTGCAGATCTACAATACTCTACTGATGATGGAACGAACTGGACTACTATTCTTACAATAGATGATAATAATCATATTGTCGCAAATACTTGTGCTAATATGATGGCTATTATTCCAAGTGCAAGTTTACCTACTGGATCAGATGTAAAATTGCGAATAGCTAATACGTGGACTAGTGGTGATTATTATTTTTATATAGATAACTTTGCAGCAAATCAAGTTTTAGCTTGTGTTCAACCTGCTGCTACGGCTACTATTGTGACTGATTGTGCCAATAATCAATTTTCTATCGATGTCAACGTAACTAACTTAGGAGATGGAACTCCCGCAATTAATGATGGAACAACTACTACTCCAGTAACAACAACTGGTGTTATAACTGTTGGTCCATATGCAAGTGGTTCTTCAATAACACTGATTTTAGAACATGGATCTGATACACAGTGTGATATTGCGCTTGGTAACTTTGGTTTTTCATGTCCACCAACAAACGATTTATGTAATAATGCAACGGTCGTATCTTGTGGAACAACAATAACAGGAGAAAGTACGGCTGGAGCTACAGGAGGATCAGGTACATCTTGTGTAGGTTCACAAGGTGATAATATCTGGTATACATTTGTAGGTACAGGTGACAACTGGATTATAGATTTGAATGCATCCACAGAAGAGGGTCAAGTTGATATTTATGAAAGTACAGATGGTACTTGTGCTACAATAGCTTGTGCAACGGGCTCTGCTGGTAGTGGTGGAAACCCTGTCCAAGCTTCTATAATTACAACTGCTGGAACAACATACTACATTTCAGTAGGAAACTGGATCAACGGTGACCCTGCAGTAGATTATGATATTTCGTTTACGTGTGTATGTCCAACCCCTCCTGCGTTTACATTATCAGACGGTGGTAATAGCTGTCCTACTCAGGAATTTTTCATTGATGTAGATATTACTAACTTAAACGGTGCAACTACAATTAATATACTAAATGACGCAGGTGTAGTTGCTGTAAATGGAGTTGATGGCTCTGCAACCCCTTACAACATTGGTCCGTTTCTAGCAGGAACAACAGTAACTGTTACGGTTGAAGATGCTAATGATGCAAGCTGCTCTACTACAAGTGTGTTTACGACACCTGTAGCATGTCCAACTACTTGTGCGCCTACGACATCAGCTACGTTAGTGTGTGGTAGTTCTGTTGCTGATGACACAAGTATTAATGGTGTTACAAATACAGGAATAGCCGGTTGTGCAGCAACAGACCCTTCAACGGCTCCTGGTATTTGGTACGAATTTATTGGAACAGGACAAGTTATAACAGTGGACTTAACTGCTGATTATGATGGAGAGTTAGATGTATTTACTTGTACAGGAACAGCTTTCACTTGTGTTGCAGGTGATGATGACGGAGGAACTGCTCCAATAGATGAAACTGTAACTTTTACCACAGTATCAGGTACAAGCTATTACATTCTAGTCCATGGGCATGCTGCTGCTGCTGGTTCATTTACAGCTTTGGATATTACATGTACTTGTGCCCCACCAACAGCAACGTTAACAGTTGATGGTAGTGATTGTGCAAACAATAATTACTCAATTGATGTCAACTTGACATCTGTTGGTACTGGTGGCGCTACTGTTGATATTACTACTTCTGATGCTGGTGCTTCTACTGAAACAGCAGTAGGTGCAGGAATGTACACTTTGACAGGTCTAACATCAGCAAGTGGTACAGTTACTGTAACTATTGACTCTGGTGATCCAGCTTGTGTATTCACACAGAACATCGATATTCCCACAGCTTGTCCTCCTGCTAATGATTTATGCGGAAATGCTATTCCTGCAACGGTTAATCCATCTGGTACAGGTTGTGCTGCACCTATTATAACTACTAACGATCAAGCAACGGATTCTGGTGAACTTCCTGTCCCTAGTTGCGGATCTTACAGTGGTGGTGATACTTGGTATTCTATAACTGTACCAGCAAATGGAGAATTAGTTATTATTTATGACTCTGGCGCATGGTCTTCTTTCGCAGCTACTGTATATACTGGAAGCTGTGGTACTTTAGTTGAAGATGGTTGTATAGTTAACTTTGGTACTGGAAGTGAAACCTTAACAGGTCTAACACCAGGTTCAGCAATTTTGAGAGTATTTGATTTCTTAAATGATGATACAGGAACTGCTAATTTCTGTTTAGAAGAAACTCCTGATCCATGTGCAACATCCACTTTAGCAGCAACTGCTACTGCTACAGATATGACTTGTGCAGGAATGGATGGAACAGCTACCGTTACTGTGACCGGTGGTGATGGAACATATACTTACTTATGGGATGACGGTGGAGCACAAACTACTGCTACTGCAACTGGTTTAGTTGCCAATACATACACCGTAGTCGTTACAGAAACCAGCTCGGGTTGTACAGCTACGGCTATGGCAACAGTAGCAGACGGTTGTGCTGCTAATCCTTGTATAGATGGTTACGAAACAGGTGGTGGAAATCAGTTAACAGGAATGTTAGATATGAATGCTGATTATGAAACCGATCAAGGTATTGATTCAGACCAAATCATTGGTATGACAACACCTACTATTGGTGTAGATTATGATGCTGCAATAGACATAGATCTATTACCAGGTTTTGAAGTAAAGTTAGGTGTTGAGTTTGATGCCTTTATTGATGGTTGTCAAGGTGGTTCCGATACTGGTGCTGGTGGAAACCAATAAAACATGTATGGAATAAGCTAGAAAGTAATTAAACTTTACTAGCGTTGAATATACGAATGGGTGATTTACAACGGTAAGTCACCCATTCTTTTATTATTTAAAACTCTTTTTGAATTTATTCTCGATTATCTATATCAATTACTTTTCGGCGTAGTTCAAAATGTTGTCCTAAATAGACTTTACGCACCATTTCATCGGCAGCCAGTTCTTCGGCTGTTCCAGCTTTTAGTATATTTCCTTCAAACATTAGATAGGCACGGTCTGTAATAGACAAAGTTTCTTGGACATTGTGATCGGTAATTAAAATACCTATATTTTTGGTTTTTAATTTGGCAACAATGTATTGGATATCTTCAACGGCAATCGGATCAATTCCCGCAAAGGGTTCATCCAATAAAATAAATTTTGGACTGGTAGCTAAAGCACGAGCAATCTCCGTTCGGCGACGTTCACCACCCGAAAGGGTATCACCGTTACTTTTACGCACTTTATGTAACCGAAATTCGTCTACCAACTCTTCTAGTTTGTCTTTTTGCTCTGATCTTGATAGCGTGGTCATTTCTAAAACTGCCTTGAGATTGTCTTCAACACTCAATTTCCGAAAGACGGACGGTTCTTGTGGTAAATATCCAATTCCTTTTTTTGCACGTTGATACATAGGCAAGAACGTAATATCTTCCCCGTCCAAGTAAACTCGTCCTTCATTTGGTTTAATAAAACCGACGGTCATATAAAATGTAGTCGTTTTTCCTGCACCGTTTGGACCTAAAAGTCCCACAATTTCACCTTGATTGACTTCTATCGAAACGCTCTTGACAACTTTTCGCTTTCCGTATATTTTCACCAATTTATCTGATTTTAATATCATGTGCGCACGTATTCGTGTGTTCACGTGTTCGTGTGCGCACATGTTCATATAAATCGCTCTTTGAACGATAACACATGAACACGTGCGCACTTGAACACGTTAAAAATTTAATATAACAACTGCATCCACTGTCCAATTAGCACGCAGTGATTCAAGTTTCTTTTCAAAGATACGTTCAGGTTTACGTTTATCATCATAATTTCCAGTATCCCAACGTCCATTTTTATTTCGATCTTCTATAATTTGAACCATGTATTCACCAGCATTAATCGAAGTGTAAGATTGCTCAAATGACGTTTGCCCACTTACAACATCTTCTTGAACAATATCTTTTTTGACGGTCATTAATTTTATAATATAATCTTGGTCTGCTTCTAATGAATCCACCACCACATTCAAACTACCAAAATCATCTTTGGATAGAATTTTATACCCTTGTTCAATTGTATCATTTGGCATTCCCCAAATAGATTGCAATCCGTTTGGCGGAATTTCAACATAGTAGGTTATTGACTCTTTCCATGGGTATTTAATTTTTAACAAACGCTGATCCAAAGAATCTATTCGAACTTCTGGAATGACTCGGATTCGTGTCGTATCTTCTAAAAGTTGAATAGAATCGAGTTCAAAACGAGCAATCGGATGATTCATTTCTATACCTAAATCAACTGTCGGGTTTTTGGACTTAGGTTTACCACTTGCACTTGAATTAAGTTGATAGAACCGATTTTTTTCTAAAAACTCATTCTTTTTTGTTGCTACAGGAACTAAAATCGTATCGTTCAAACTGGTGTCCGCTTGTACAAATATTTGAAAAGAATCGACTGTATTATACCATATTTTTAGCGTATCCCCAATTGTTTCTGTGTACGGAATATCTTCAATATTGTAACGAATATTGACGTCGTAAGGATTACGATTAAATGTTAAATTCACCAATCCATAATCAAATACTTCATCGTCTATAAGTCGCAATTGCGTTTCTTCCTCAAACATTTCTACTCGAATCGTCGTCGAAACGGTATCTGTAATCGTAATAAAAGAATCTAAAAAACCAATGGCTTCCGTTTCCACATCAAATTTATAATTCAGATTGGCATCTTTCAATCCAAATACTTTAAAAACACCTGCTTTTATATTTTTAATTTTAAAATATCCACCATCATCACTTTTCGCAAAATAAAAAGGACGTTCTGTTCGCACCACACTGTCCTGTAAATTATCATACAATAACACTAAAACGTCTTCCATCGGTTCTTGCGTCACCGCATCTACAACCGTTCCGCTCATTTCAAGCGAATCAATTTCATTACCTGTTGAAAAAACATATCTAAGATCTGTCGCAGGATTTCCCTCTGTTATGTCCTTTACTGCATCACCGAAATTGATCGTATAGGTAGCATCTTCTCGTAATACTTCCTCTTCGTCAAATTCAAATAAAACGGTTTTCTTTTTTAGAGTAATACTCGGTTCTTTTTCTAGTGGAGGAGAAACAACCACTTGGTTGAATACATCACCTAGTTTGACCCATTCATCAAAAGTAATTTCAATACTACGCTGTTCAAAATTGGTTTGATAATTTGCGGTTGTTTTAAGCGAATCAATCTGTGGTGGCATCTCATCTTTAGGTCCACCTTCGGGGCGTTGAGGCGTAGCACAAGCAAGAAAAAAGATGGCTAGCCAAATAACAGAAAGAATATGTTTGTTCGATACCATATAAAAACAAAGAGCCTTTATTTACTTGAAACGTTGTGTTGTTTAAACCTTGGGCAAAAATAGAAGGTCGTTTGGACAAATCCCTTTAATTCTGAAAATACTTTTAATTCTGATCAACATTTATGTTTCATATTTACTTTATTGAATAAACATTGAAACATGATTCCTATAAAATTAATGTATGTAGCAAATATACTCTTGGCAGGCTGGATTAGTATTTCGAGTCTATTTTTCCCAAAAAGGGCGCAATTCACGGTATTTGAAAATGCGTTTGAGTATTCGGAAGCCATTCGTTTGGTTGGAGCCTTGTGGGGAGCCATTTTTCTACTCTCCATTTTAGGACTATTTTTTCCACAAAAAATGAGTGTTGTTTTATTATTTCAATTGATTTACAAAGGATCATGGTTATTGGTAGTGGCGTTACCTGCCGTGTTAAATGGCAATATTTATCCAAAAGGCATGGCAGTTTGTTTTTTAATTTGGGTCGTCCTTTTACCATTTGTTATACCGTGGAAGTATATTTTTAGTTAGTACAATGTTACTTGATCTTTATAAACCGAAGTGTTTTTAACGTATTTTTTTGCTGTACTTTTAAGAAATATGTACCATCTGATAATGCTGAAATATCCATACCTACTTCTAGGTCTCCATCTATATATTTTATAAATCGTCCCATGGCGTCATAGATCGAGATTTGTTCGATTTCTTTTTCATCTATATTTTTCAGAAAAATTCTATCGGTAGCAGGATTGGGATAAAGCACGATACCTTCACTTTCAATTGTGGAGGTTGTAGAGGTTAAATTGTCTTGCAGTATACTGGCGAAAGCGTAGTATTTCCAGTCAGTAATTTTATTATGTATCATTGATGAAAACACATGTGTACCATAAGTTGTGTAAACAACGTCATTTTGAACTTTAATAAGAGAACTACCACTTTCGCCTGGAATACTATTTACTGAACCATTGATTCCAAACAAATTATCTCCCAAAATTTTTATGCTACTGCCATAATTGAAATATAAATCATGTCCATCATACTCCATTGAGTCTATGGCTAGAATAGTTTTATTGGGATAAGAAAATTTGTAAAAAATTTCATCTTGACTTTCTTCAAGTTTTTCGTCATATCCAATGCTTATCCAACCTGTTTCTAATCCGATAGGTTGACTTAATTTCAATAAACCCATGTCTGTACCACTTGGACTCCAATCCTCAAAGAAGTAATACTGATTTACATCAACACATTCAAAATTACCATTTGGCAAACCATCATCGTAGACGGGGCAAACTAAAATAGAGTCCATGATTTCATCAGTCATGAGATCAATAAAACAGTGCGTGGCGGTGAGTACATGTTGATTACTCACCATACTTCCAGAACACCAGTCCTTTAAAGTATCATTCTCTATATGAAATAATTTGACGCTTGTCCGAATAGGATAATCTGTTAGGTTATAAAAATCTCTTGCTAATTGTTTTTTAGTGAAGCTACTGTTTTCAAAAATATTTTCAGTCGGAGTGGTTTGCTCTAAATCCGCAATATTCTCATCAAAATTCCCAATAAAAAAGTCTGTTTGTGCAGCTACTTCGCTCGTATCAAACTCGATGACAGACAGCGTATCGTATGTTTTGCTCAATACATCGTACTCGATCAAAGGTCGTTGCTGTGCAGAAATAAAGTTAAAAATACAAAAAGATAGAGCAGCGATTAGATTCGTTCTGAGCATAAGTTGTGGTGTTTTGTTTTTATTCAAAACGGAAACCATATTTGCTTATTGTGTAGCCCAATTTTTGTAACACTTCTATGGTAAAACACACCTTCGTATCAATTTGCTCGTATTATTTCAACTCTATTTTTCTCCGAGGTTTTATAATTGAAACTAAGGCTACTACAGCCCAAAAAGCATTAATCACAATAAACGGATAGGAATTGATATCATAGGCGTTTGCAATCAGCATTAAGGCGCATATAAAATTAAGCCAATGATAGGCTTGATGGTTAACCGTCAGTATATTTCGAGAGTTTAGGAAAAAGGCGGTCAATAATCCAGCAGCTCCTAGCCAACCAAATATTTGAAATAATAAATCCATCTCTATTTTTCTTTATTTAAATTGATAATTTTAAACTTCAACATCAAAATAATGAGTGATAATGAACCAGTAATGATATTCGCAAAAATAAGTGGTTTGTCATTGATATTGAACCCATGAATGCTCCAGCAAATAGTTCCAACAAGAATCATCATAAAGGTTGTGGCACTCAAATCATCTGTTTGTTGCGTTTTGATGGTTTTATACACTTGTGGTAAAAAAGCTGCTGTAGTCAAAATAGCACCAACGAAACCTATGTAATCTGATATCATAATTTATAGATTATTGAATTTTCCAAAATGCCAAAGAATACCCGATGGATCAAACAAATGAAATTCACTGCCCCATTCTTGTTCTATGATTTCAGTAATCCGTACTTTACTATGCACCTCTACTATTCTTTTGTTGATAATAGATTGTCGGTAGTTTTCTACATCTTCTATTTCCACAAATAACATCGTATTTTCCACCCAATCTTTGACATAATAATCCTGAAGATAAAAGCCTAAAGATGCATTAATTTTAAAATAACTCATTTTGTCACCAAGTTGAACTTCTTCAAACCCTAATTGGAGGTAAAACTGCCTAGACACGATGAAGTCTTCTGCCCCTATGAAAGCACGAATGGATGTTGGATTAGACATAATATCTTTATTTTGGTTGTAATTCCTTCACCGTATTAAACAACGTTCCATCTGAAATTAAGCAGCCGCTTTCCATCATATCAAACAACTCTTGTTCTCGTTCTTTGGCGTATGTTTTTTCTGCGCTGTACAATTTTACTTGTGCATCCGTATTTTTAAGCGCGTTAATCATTTCGACGGGTTGTTGTGGTTTTGTAAAATCAATAGTGGTGTTCCCATCTATCATTAAACCGACCATTTCAATTTTGTCTTTTCCACATTTGAACAACTTCATATCGTTGATCGTTTTGAACTCCAAATACTCCAATTTTTTGAGTGTAGAATCGAAAACAATATCGCTGAATAATTCAATTAGTTTTTCTGCTTTAACAACGTCTGTTGCTTTGAGTTTTACCCAATCATCTGCTGTAACAGTATTGGATGCTAAAAAACGAGTAAAGGACGATTCTAATTCGGTTAATTCTTCTATTCTAAGTCTGCGATATTTCATAATTTGATGCCTATTAAATGAACTCTATCAGAGGAAAATAATTTGAAATATGAGTTAACAACACAAAAATAGCTGAAATTCAATGGGACTAACACCTTTTTGCTAGGTTTTTCGTAAAATTGCGTTGGTTTCACCATACAACTTAAATAAAACAAACAATGGAAATATTAACTTTAATGACCATGCCCGATTTTGGTAGTCCCGAAGTATGGATGAGTCTTTTGACCTTAACCTTCTTAGAAATCGTTCTAGGAGTCGATAATATTATTTTTATTGCGATTGCTGCGGGGAAATTACCCAAAGAAGAACAAGGAAAAGCGACCAATATTGGTTTGGCATTGGCTATGATTCTTAGAATAGCATTACTTTTTGGTATTTCTTGGTTGATTAGTATGTCTGCGCCTTGGATTGTGATTGACAACGCCCTGATGAAAGGTGGTTTTTCTGGACAAAGTATTATTCTAATTCTTGGAGGATTGTTTCTATTGTATAAAAGTACATCTGAAATACATCACAAATTAGATGGTGATGACTCCGAGGATGATCTGGTGAATAAGAAAAAAACGGTTTCTTTTAGCAGCGTTATCTTCCAAATTACACTTATCAATATCGTCTTTTCGTTTGATTCGATTCTCACCGCTGTTGGTATGACCAACGGTTTGGTTGGTGCATTGATTATTATGATTATTGCGGTTGTTTTATCTGTGGGCATTATGATGGCATTTGCTGCACCCGTCGGTCGATTTGTCAATAAACATCCTTCGATTCAAATGCTTGGAATGGCATTTTTGATATTAATTGGCTTTATGTTAATTATTGAGGGGGCGCATTTAGCGCATTTCTCATTTGCTGGAAACGAAGTAGGTGCTGTCCCTAAAGGATATTTATATTTTGCTATTGCATTCTCTCTATTAGTAGAGTTCTTAAATATGCAAATGCGTAAAAATAGTAAGCCTGTTCAATTGAAAGGCGCAGCTAAGGCTGCTCAAAATGAAGGAATATTGGAGTAAAATTTATTTTATCTTGAATTTTACTAGAAACGTCATTTTAATTCTTTGCAATTGAGATGACGTTTTTGATTTTTAGTAAACAATTCTGCCTTCATTTCATTACTTTTATATCGAAATTTCGTCACAAACGATATTGTAGTCAGTCAAAACTACTTAAATGTATTCGGTTTGTGGCATTAGATGTTATTTATACTTATTTTTGTACAATACTTCAAAGTATTAAACCCTTCCCATCCCTTTTTTACCAGTCCGATTACATATTATAATATGTTTTAAGCTAAACTATATCGTCTACTCTAAAATCAGGAGAGTCGTTTAGTTAGTCACATAAGTAGTCAGTCAAAATTACTTGTGCAAAAAAATCTGCCGTCATAAAAAGAATAAGTAATTGACCCCGAGTGCTCGGGGTTACGAATCCTGCCCGACGGCAGGTGGGTTTTGCTGACAAACTACATATGACCTTAATTTTGTTTTGTATTAAAAAGATATTCATTGTTTCTAACTGAATCATCCATCATGAGATATTTACTTACTATTCTAACTATTTGTTTTTGTTTTGTATTAGCGGATGCTCAACTCGTCAATTATACCGCAAAAGATACCATCACACCCTACACCGACTATTTTCGACCTGGTGTGAACATGGGTTATTTTCCACCTTACGGTGATAATGACTTAGCGAACATTGCCGCTGGAAATCCTGCTTTGGGTATTCCTGGTGCTGGAGTGAAAGTGATGCGCCCTGGTTTATACGATAGCTTTACCGCTGTTTGGGGTATTGATTCTAGGGTTTCTACTTACGAACATTTCGTCAATTTGGGTATGAAAGATATGACCTGTATTGTTGGCTTTCCTGCCGAATGGCATAGAGAACACTGGTCCTATTGCGATAATGGTATCGAATCTGAAATGTTTGCTAATATTTATACAGACATTTGGGATAATGGTGAAAACGGAACACCTTATAACGATGAAAATTATTACGCTGCTTATTTGTACGAAGTGGTTTCTAATTATAAAGACCATATTAAATTTTGGGAAATTTGGAATGAACCAGGTTTAGATTATACAGGTGCTAAAGGCTGGCTTCCGCCAGGTGCGCCAGGTAACTGGTGGGATAACGACCCTGACCCTTGTGATTATAAATTAAGAGCACCGATTCAATATTACATCCGAACCTTACGTATTAGCTGGGAAATTATAAAAACGCTTGATCCAGATGCTTATGTTGTGGTTGCAGGTGTTGGTTTTCCTGCCTTTTTAGATGCTGTTTTAAGAAATACAGATAATATTGACGGTGGAAAAGTATCGCCAGAGTTTCCACATGCGGGAGGTGCTTATTTTGATGTGATGGGTTTTCATTCCTACCCAGACATTGATGGAAGTGTCCGTTATTGGAGTAATGAAATTTTTGATTTTGTATATACTCGGCATTCAGATGCTGCGGTGTCAGGCATCAAAACTAGAAAAGATACCTATCAAGGTGTACTCGATAAATATGGTTACGACGGTAGTACTTATCCGAAAAAGGAATGGATAATTACCGAAATAAACGTTCCACGAAAAGCCTTCAACCCTAATTCTATGGGTAACCAAGAGGCGCAACTCAATTATATTCTAAAAACATTAGTCAAGGCAATGGAGAATGATATTCGCCAGATGCACGTGTACAATTTGATTGATATTGATACCGAAGAAAATGCTGATTATGAATATGACTTGATGGGATTATACAAAAACATCGATGGTCAAGCCCCCTACTCTAGTTTGGAAATCAACCCAGAAGGGATTGCTTATAAAACAGGATCAGATATTTTATTCGGAACTCGCTACGATAGAACTAGGTCTGCAGCTATGCTAATGGGGAATGATATTGATGGTGGTGCTTTTCGTAATGAAGACGGTACCTACACTTATGTTTTGTGGGCAAAAGCAAAAGAAGATCGTTCAGAAGATGTCAGCGAAATGTATTCTTTTCCACCTACTTGGAATGTTCCTTCTCTAGAGCGAAAAGTTTGGGATTATGCACAAACAGGTGTTTCGACAACTATTGATGCGCAAAATATACAATTAACGGCTAGACCTATATTTTTGACAGAAAACGAAGTTAGTTTAGTACCATTGACCGCAGGTTTTTCTACAAATGTGGATTCAGGTTGTGGGCCATTAACGGTGAGTTTTTCAGATGCCTCTATTCCGAATGTAACGTCTTGGGAATGGTCATTTCCTGGCGGAACTCCTGCTACTTCAACTGCTCAAAATCCACAGGTAGTTTACCAAAACCCAGGTATTTATGATGTTGCCTTAGTCATTGGAAATGGTACAGAAAATGCTTCTATTACACAAGTAGCTACTATTGAAGTACTAAATAGTCCAACGGCAAATTTTACAGCTTCTAGTAATTTATTAGAGTTGTCACTAACGAATACTTCTACTAACACCTCATCCTATTTATGGGACTTTGGAGATGGAACGACTTCTAATGAATTTAGCCCTACACACACCTACGCAGAGGATGGAACGTATACTGTAACCCTAGTGTCTTCTAGTAGTTGTGGTTCAATTGAAGTGTCTGAAGTTGTGGAAATTCAAAGTATTTTTACGCCAGTTGCTGCCTTTAGCAGTAGTGCTGTCTCTGGCTGTGCACCTTTAGAAGTGCAATTTACCGATGCTTCTACTAATAATCCAAACAATTGGCAGTGGATCGTATCAGGAGCATCACCTTCTATTACCACAGAACAAAACCCAACTATAACTTTTGAAACGGCAGGTACATACACCGTTATTTTACAAGCATCGAATAGTGCAGGAACGGATATTTTAATTCAAGAACAACAAATTGAGGTATTCAATCCTCCAACTGCTAGTTTCACCGTAGATTTGGATGGTGCATCTGTATTAATTTCTAATAATTCTACTAATACAACAGATTATTTATGGGATTTTGGGGATGGTACAACATCAACCGAAGAAAATCCTAATCATACCTACACCAGTGGTGGAACATATACTATCATGTTAACTTCTGAAAATGATTGTGCAACTTCTATTGAAACTCAAGAAATTGAGGTTATGATTGCGAGCGCACCACAGGCGAACTTTACCGCTGATGTGAATACAGGATGTGCGCCTTTAGAAGTACAATTTTCAGACGCTTCTTTATCACAGCCCACCAGTTGGTCATGGTTATTTGAGGGTGGAACACCAGCTACTTCGACCGAGCAAAATCCGATAGTGAGTTATACGGAAGCAGGCTCTTATAAAGTAACATTGTTCGTATCTAATGCCATTGGAAATGATGTGATTGAGCAAACATCACTCATTGAAGTACAGGAAGAACCGTATTCCATATTTGCCTCATTTATTCAGAATGGAGAAGTTTCTTTTAATAATTTTAGTAATGAAAATGCGACCTATTCTTGGGATTTTGGAGATGGGGCAAGCAGTAATGAACAATTTCCTATTCATATTTATACCGAAAACGGAACGTATCCCGTCACATTGGTTGTTGAAAACATGTGCGGTGTAGCAAGTTCTACTAGAGAGGTGACTATTACAGGTGCAGCTGCGCCACAAGCGGTCTTTTCTTTTGATGTGAATACAGGCTGTGCGCCTTTAGAAGTACAATTTACAGATGAATCCGTCTCTAACCCTGATAGTTGGTTATGGATTTTTGAAGGTGGAACACCAGCGACCTCTACCGAACAAAATCCATCAGTAAGCTATACGGAAGCAGGTGTTTACGAGGTGACTTTATCCGTTTCTAATGATATTGGTTCAGATATCGCTGCTCAGATGACAATGATTGAAGTATTGGACAACCCAGTAGCTGAGTTTTCAACAATTATATCGAACAATTCTGTTATTTTCAATAACTTGAGTTCTGCAAATGCAACCTATATTTGGGATTTTGGTGATGGTACAACCAGTGAAGAAGCCAGTCCAACACATGATTACACACAAGATGGAACATATGATGTTCATCTAGTTGTTACGAATTTATGTGGTTCGACAACCTTCACAGAAACCGTTAATATTGTAGGATCAAATGCACCGCAAGCAGCTTTTGCTTTCGATATTAATTCAGGATGTATGCCATTGACTGTTCAGTTCGACGATCAATCTAGTTTAAGTCCAACAAGCTGGTCTTGGTTATTTCCTGGTGGAGAGCCGTCTATGTCAAACGAAGAAAATCCTACGGTCACTTATGCGGAAGCAGGTTCTTATGAGGTAACACTCTCGGTATCCAATGGTGCAGGAAATGATGTCTTGACTTTAAGCAATTTAATTGAAGTTTACGGAATGCCTGACGCAACATTTGAACATACTATTTTCGGAGATTCTGTCGCCTTTAGTCAAGCTGCACAGGGTGCAACCTCATGGATTTGGAATTTTGGTGATGGAACTTCAAGTGATGAAGAAAATCCAAGTCATGTTTATTCAGATATTGGAACATATGATGTTTCGGTTACCATCACAAACGATTGTGGAACAGATAGCTATTCAGAGACGATTAATATTCAACCTAATAGTATAGTTGATGCTGCTTTTGACAATTCTATCACGTTATTTCCTAATCCAAATGATGGACAATTTACCGTTATTGTAGATTCTGAAAAAAGAGAAACCATTCAGTTTAGTTTATATAATATTGTTGGTCAACACATATCAACGAGTTACATTCAGAAAATGGGTACAACCTTAAATCATTCTTTGAGCTACGATAATTTAGCAAAAGGAACCTATTTACTACAAATACGAGGTTCAGAAGCAGTTACGGCCAGACGCATTGTTGTCGAACGCTAATTTACTTTTTAGCTAAAGCCCTCTTAATATTTTCTTATATTTGTGTTATCAAATGATCGAACAAGATTACAGCAACAATACTGCTGTAATCTTGTTCGTTTAAGGGAATCTCTATCAAATATAAATACCCTTTTGTGTCAATAGAAAAAGACAAGCAACAAAATAAATGGATTGGTTTCGGCATCATGCTCGTGCTAGGATTAGTCTGGGGTAGCTCATTTATTTTAATCAAAAAGAGTTTGATAGCTTTTTCTTCTAATGAAGTCGGGTTGTTACGTATCGGTATTTCAGCTTTAGCATTCTTACCTATAGCTATCTCTTCTTTCAAAAAAATCACATCAAAAGATTTAAAATTTTTGATCATTGTAGGATTAGCAGGAAGTGGTATTCCTTCCTTTTTATTTCCGTTGGCTCAAACCCAAATCAGTAGTTCGGTGGCAGGTCTACTTAATTCACTGACGCCACTATTTACTTTAATTTTGGGTATTTTATTTTTTGGAAATAGTTTTAAATGGTCGAAAGTAGGTGGTGTATTAATTGGATTAGCAGGTGCTGCTTTATTGATTCTTTTTGGTTCGAGTGTTGGTAATGACCCAGTCAGCTGGTTTAGTCTTTTTGCTATTTTGGCTACGGTTTGTTATGCTATTAGTGTCAATACAGTTGGTACGTATTTAAAACATTTAAAACCTATTACTACAAGTGCAACTTCTTTTCTAATGGTTGGCATTCCTGCTTTAATTTACATTATATGTTGTTCTGATATTCCAAGTACCGTTCTAACTGACGAACATGGTTGGCAATCACTAGGTTACGTTACGGTATTGGCTATTTTGGGAACCGTACTTTCTACCATTATTTTTTTTCAATTAGTTCGTATTAGCAATGCATTATTTGCTTCTATGATTGCCTATGTTATTCCGATTGTCGCTTTAGGTTGGGGAGCTTTAGACGGTGAATTGATTAGTTTTTATCACTTTATTGGAATGGCATTAATCTTAATCGGGGTCTATTTATCTCGTAAATAGGCTGTTTTCAAAGTCACACCCTTTCATACTTCTTGATATACATTACTCCTCGTTCGTATATGATTTGATTAGGCATAAAATTTGCAATTTAATTGTTATAAAATCAACAGGCATCCTTATCAACCACATCCCTCTTTTTTCAAATCACTATTATACAGATAGTACTTAAGTTTATTATTTAAACATGAGAAAACCATCATGCTATATTGCTATATGTACATTTATACTATTCTTTTTTATGAATAGTATATTAATATTAGGACAAGATGTCAATAATATAAAATTTACCAATGTAGATGGTTCCGATGGTTTACCTAGTAATTATATCAATGATATTATAAGTGACCAATTAGGATTTATTTGGATTGCAACAAACGATGGTTTGTGTAGATATGATGGTGCTGAAAAATTCAAAATCTTTCGTGGAAATGATACTTCTATTAAAAATGGCTTACGATCTAGTAATATTTATACTATACATGAAGACAAAAATCAAAATTTATGGGTCGGAACTCGTCTAGGTGGTCTATCCTGTTTACACCAACCTACAGGAACATGGACAACATACTTACATGATAAAAATGATCCAACTTCTATTAGCAACAATGAAGTATTGTGCATTTTGGAGGATCAATATGGGCGTTTATGGTTTGGAACAGAAGATGGACTCAATTTATTTGACCCAATAAAGAAGAATTTTACTTCATTTAAAGTAGATCAAACCAATCCAAATTCGCTACAAGGGAAAGCGATTATCTCTATCATGGAAGACAATAAAGGATGGATTTGGATTGGAACTTGGGCTGGTGGATTGTCTTTATTACAGCCATCCGAAAATGGTGATATTAGTAAAAGTACTTTTAAACAATTTAAAACTACTGAAAATACGGAACCCAATCATGTTTGGAAAATATATCAAGACAAACAAAAAAGATACTGGATTGGATCGCATCACAAGGGTTTAGTTTTAATGCAATTACCTGAAAATGCCTCTAACAAAGCATCTGATTCATGTTGGAATCCCTATTTTCATTTTTACTATCAATATAACGAAAACACCGATCATCCTAATTCTATAAGCTATAATCAAGTTAAAGATATTTATCAAGATAATAATGGCAAATTATGGATTGCTAGCATCGACGGATTAAATTATATTGAGCCTAGTAACCTCCCTGCACCAAGTATTTACAACCAAATTACTATAGATAAGCCTACCTTAATTTTTAATAAGAAATACTACGACTTAGGAGATGAATACTCACTGAAACACAATGAAGTCAATGCGATTCATGAGGATAAGCAAGGAATTATGTGGTTTGGAACATTTGGCGGTATCAGCAAATTTAATTGGTATAACAGTCAGTTTAATGTTTTTGATTTTACTTTGAAAAATGGTAGGTCACCTAACATCAATGAGATGTATATCTGTCCAAACAAAACAGCTTGGTTTGGAACTATAAACAAAGGATTATATCAATACAATGTAGAGAAAAATGATTTCAGAGAAGTGCTCAATCGTCAAGGTCAACCACTCATTGACGATTATGTTACGGCTTTGCACTGTGTAGATCATTCCCAATTATATTTAGGAAAATCAGCGGGTATTTCTATTCTAAATATGAATACATCAACCTTAACCAATTATCCTATTTCTGAAGAAATTCGATTAGCACACCCTTCATTTTATATAAAAAAAATATTTGTAGATAGTAAAAATAATGTGTGGTTAGGAACAGAATCTGGGCTAATCCATTTTGATCCAAGTACTAACATTTATACACCGTTTCTTAATGACCCGAATATAAAAAATACAATTAGTGACAATTCCATCACAGATATTGTTGAAGATAATAATGGTTATTTGTGGGTGTCTACATTTAATGGTCTAAACAGATTAAAATATTTTAGTACGTCCAATGTTTCTATTAAAAGATTTCAAAGTAATATTAACTATCCGAACAGCCTTCCATTTAATCGTTTGACTTGTCTTTCCTATTTGGATAATAAACTTTACATAGGGACAACTTCGGGTGTGTATGCTTATGATACTCAAAAAAATATTTTTGAAAGTTATAATGATAATACTCACAAACGATACATTCAAAGTATTGAACACGCATTGGATGGTAATATCTGGGCAAGTACAACGGAAGGAATTTTATACATTGATACGAAAAATCAATCAATAAATATTTTCAAAGAAAGTGATGGTATTGGTGATCTTTCTTTTCGAAACGGAGTCAGTAGTATAGATCGAGATGGTTATATTTATTTCGGAAATAAGAATGGGTTTACTCGATTACATCCCAAATTAGCTATTAAAAATGCGACTCCTCCACCTGTATATTTTACAGATATTAAAACAGTTAGTCCATCGGGAGAACGACTGAAAGAAGGCATATACATACCTAAAATAAGTATCGAACATGATGTTTATGCTCTATCTATAGAGTTTGCTAGTTTAAACTATCATAAACCTGAAAAAAATCAATACGCTTATCAATTGGAAGGTTTTGATGCGGATTGGATATATACTAAAAAACTTAATCCTGTTGTCTATACGAACTTGAATCCTGGTAATTATACATTTAAAATAAAAGCAGCAAACAACGATGGCATTTGGAATGAAGAAGGAAATGAATTGAATATTACAGTTAGAGCTGCTATTTGGGAAACTCTATATTTCAAAATTGCTATGGTATTTTTACTCGCAGGAATAGTATGGCTATCGGTCAGATATTATACCAATGGAATTAAGCATCACAATCGAGTTCTTAAACAATACAATGAAAACCTAAATCATGAAATTAAGGAACGAAAACGAGTAGAGCGAGCGCTACATCAACGTGAACAGTATATGGAATTTTTGGTACAACAAAGAACAGCAGAACTAGAAATCAAAAACAATGAGGTTAAAAACCTACTCGAAAAAATAAAAGGGCGAAATGAAGAGTTAGAACACATTGTAGCCAAAAGAACAGAAAAACTTCAAGAATTTAATCAGGATCTCCAACGCTCCAATAAAGATTTAGAACAATTTGCGTACATCGCCTCTCATGATTTACAAGAACCCTTGCGAATTATTAGTAGTTTTCTTGGTTTATTGTCTCGACAGTATAAATCTGATTTGGATCATGCTGCTATTGAATACATCAATTTTGCTTTAGACGCATCAGATCGCATGTCAGGTTTGATTAAAAGTTTATTGACGTATTCTAGGGTCGGACGACACGAATTAATCATTGAAAATATAGATTTAAATCGCGTTTTAGAGGAAAAGCTACTTGATCTTTCTCAATTTATAAAAGAGCGTAACGCTAATATAGTGATCCACCCACTTCCGACCGTTGAATGTGAACGAAACCAAATTGCTATGGTCTTCTATAATTTAATCAATAATGCAATTAAGTTCAATAAAAGTACGCAGCCTATGGTGGAAGTAAGTGCTGAGTATATGGAGGATCATCAATATTGGCAATTTTCTGTTAAGGATAACGGAATTGGCATTGATTCTAAGTTCCAGCATAAGATTTTTGAAGTATTTAGACGCCTTCATACGCGACAAGATTACGAGGGAACGGGAATCGGTTTAGCCGTTTGTCAAAAAATTATTAACCGTCATGGAGGTAGTATTTGGATCAATTCTATACCGAATCAAGGAACGACTTTTACATTTGATATAAAGGCAAAAAAACAAGATACTATCACAGAAAATTTACACCAACACACAAATAATCAGAGAAGATATGCTTCGATCTGATTTCAGACAAAGCCTCTTATTCAAATAAATCATCATACAATTATTATAAACGTCACACAAACCCTAAAAAGCGTGTAATACTCTTGTTGCAACTAGATATATTGCGTTCAATATGAGAAAGTGTTATGCATCAACATATAATTCCTGTATCGTAACTTTTCTACTATTGCTTTTTAATAACAATACCATGAGTTTAGTAAGCAAACGAATAGCAATACATGAAAGTATTACTTATTGACGACGATCATTCGACTAATTTTTTCCACAAAATCATATTAGAGGAATATGGAAAGGCGAAGGAATATACTTTTTTTCAAGATGCTCTTGAAGCCATTGAATATTTAAATCGTATCAATACGCAAAACCCTGAGAAGTATCCCGATATTATTTTCTTAGACCTCAATATGCCAAAAGTAGATGGTTGGGAGTTTTTAGAAAAATTCAAAGAACATCAACTCCCACATTGTCACATTATTATCCTTTCTACCTCAATGAGCCCAAGTGATATTAAAAAAGCGGAGGGACATCCACTAGTTCATCATTATATTTCCAAACCTCTTTTTGAAGAACTCCTAGTTTCTCTGGAAGCAATCGTTTGATCTTCCTTATTTTCCAATACATATCATTCTACGCCTAAAATATATTCAAAATATTATCTACTCTGACACTACTTTTTTATAAAAAACTTTTTACTTTTGTTTTCGCTGCTGGACAAAAGTATTCGCAGTATACATAATTGTTACTAATATATTCAGGTCGTTTAGCTCAGTTGGTTTAGAGTGTCCCGATTTCCATCGGGAAGGTCTTTATGATATTTTAGAATTAGTTGTATTAACTTTTTTACAAATTGGTCGTTTAGCTCAGTTGGTTTAGAGCGCTGCCTTGACAGGGCAGAGGTCACTGGTTCGAATCCAGTAACGACCACAATATGTATTACGTTTATATTCTAGAATCTCAGAAAAACGGGCAGTTCTACATTGGACAAACACAAAATATTCAACAGCGATTGGATTATCATAATAATGGTAGAGTTAAAAGTACTAGATATAAACGTCCTTGGATTATTTTTTTCTATAAACAATATGATACTCGCTCCGAAGCATATCAACAGGAGCAAAAACTCAAAAGTTGGAAAAATAAACATCGTGTGATACAGTGGGTTGAACATATCAATAAAGAATCTAAGCGTCCCGACTAAAGTCGGGAAGGTCACTGGTTCGAATCCAGTAACGACCACAACTAAAATATAATTCGGGATGTAGCGCAGTCCGGTAGCGCGTGCGCCTGGGGGGCGTGAGGTCGCAGGTTCAAATCCTGTCTTCCCGACAAAAAACATGAAAAGGCTATTGATAATCAATTATTTATCAATAGCCTTTTTCTATAAGCTCAAATACATTCCTACTTCCGATTCAAACCTTTCAAAAACGGAACAAACTGAAAACTGTCTAATGCTTCTTCTAAAAAATTCGTTTTTCCAACTCTCGTAATTTTATACATGGTTTGGGTTGTGTGTCCAACAGGAACAACAAGAATACCACCAATTTTAAGTTGATTGCAAAGTTGTTGGGGAATGGTAGGTGCGCCCGCTGTTACCAATATTCGATCAAAGGGCGCAAACTCAGGTAAGCCTTTATAACCATCTCGAAGATAGGTTCTAATTTGTCCTAAACCCAATCGTTCTAAACGCTTGGTAGCTTCTTTGTGTAAAACTTCTTGACGTTCTAAGGTGTATACACGCCCGCCCAACATCGCTAAAATAGCCGCTTGATAGCCTGATCCCGTTCCAATTTCCATGACGGATTGTCGTTTCTGAATGTCTAACAAAGCAGTTTGGTAAGCCACCGTGTAGGGTTGTGAAATAGTCTGCTCATTCCCAATCGGAAACGCCTTGTCTTGATAAGCCCATTCCTGAAAAGCGTTATCCAAGAATAAATGCCGTGGAAGTCGATTCATAACCCTTAATACTCGCTCATCTGTTATACCTTTTGCTTGCAATGTTTGTATTAACTGCCGCCGCATGCCTTTATGTTTGTAGCTATCTATCATCACTGCTCAATGTACGGTTTTTTTTGTTTTTGGGAGAATTGCTTCGCTTTGAAAAATGAGAGTACGACGCTACGCTTGTTTTGAGAAATGAGACTCCAATCTAGACGCTCTAAGAAAGTCGATCTTGGAGTCTCATTTCTCAAAGTTCCGATTTATCGGAAACGCTCTCATCTCTAACATCGGAGTGATCTATTTCGTATTAGCATCCAAAAACATCCAAACGATACCAAAACGGAAGTACATTTCTTTTTGCGGAAAATTAGGCGTTTGATAGTAAATATCAGTGGTTAGTAATGAAGTGAGATTTTCCATTTTAAAAAAGGCTCGAAAACGATCTACTTTGAGGTTAAAAAAGGCATCAACGGCAGGATATAACTCCACCTCACGAGTGTTCTGTACATAAAATTGACCGATAGCCGGCTGATAAGAATCGGCAAAATAATCGGATTGAAGCAATAAGTCTAGTCCAATTCGGGTGAACATCTTTTTCTTAAAAATATACCCCTCAAAATAAAGACTATTTTGGGTCATCAAGGTGGGCAAACGGAGTAATGCTGAGGTAGAATTTTGTTGTAAGGTTACGATATTATCCAAATGAAATCTACCAAATTGAATATCTTTTTGAATAATTAATTGTCCAATACTGAAGGCAGAAGTGAACTGTTGAGGCTGAAAAGTAGCATCAAAATAAATGTAATTATTCAATAAAAAATAATTAGCAGTTACGCTGAATTTCCATGCTGGACGAGACCATGTTCCTCCAATTTGAGTTTCTAATGTTTTCCTAAAATCATTATCCCAGAGTAAAGTCTCCGTAATATAATTTCTCGTTTGAATGAGACTGGGTTCAAAGAGTTGTTGATTGGCATATAATTTTAGTTGACCCAACTGTTTTAAATCTAAAAAGAAATCTCCTTTTATTTGATAATCACCCGCCTGATTCCATAATCCTAAATGGGTATAGGTCTGAATATTTAAGCGATCATTGGGCGCAAAGTTAAATTGACCTGTCAAAAATAGATTTTGAATAGTGGTGTCTATTGGTTCTAATTGAACTTTATTTTGACGTTGTAGCAATCCAACTTTCAGTAAATCACTCTGTTTTTTGACAGCCTTATTATTTTCTTTAGAACGAGAAGTGCTGATTGTAAAATGATTTTCAATAGCATTGAGTTCCGTATATTGTCGTAATCCTCGATTATCCGTTATCAAAAAAGCACTATAAAAAGCAGTATCTGGGCTGGTTTCTGAAAACTTATATCGGCTAGATGTTAGTTGAAATTCGTGTGAGAGTTGATAACTTCTTTTCACATTTCCTAAGCTATCTACCCTTCCTAAATCATAATAATGCGTGTAAGAAATGACTTGCTGCGTATAATTAGTGACAGATGTTTCTGCAGGTTGATAAACAGGAAGTGAGGCTCCTTCTAGAGTATCTCCATTCATCAACAAACTGTCCGTTACAGCACTTGCAATAATACCTCCATGATCTATAGCTCGATTTTGATTATAATTATATCTTAAAAAAGCATCATATCGCTTGTTTTTACTCTGAAACCGAAGTCCTAGCCCTATATTCGTATGACGGGCCGATTGATATGGATAAAAAATGTTCTGATTTAATGTCAAAGCACTATTTTCTAAAGAATGAATCAGGCGATTGTATAAAATGCTCATACTCAAGCCACCTGCAAATTTTCGTCCGAAGACCGCATCTATCCTCGAATCATTTTGATCATTTCCTTGTGAATATTCTGCTTTTGTATAAGCTGGTTTTAACGTATAAAAAGCAATGTCTTCTGGCGTATTATTATAAATATCATATTGGTGAAAACCGACATCAAAGCCTCGTCTATTTTGCATTTCAAAGACAATTGGACGAGCCGCAGAGCCTGGATTTCCCAAATTAGCGTAAGGCAACAATCGTTTTCGAGCAGGATCATACTGCTGAAATTGT
Organism: Saprospiraceae bacterium; assembly: GCA_020628085.1. GTDB lineage: Bacteria > Bacteroidota > Bacteroidia > Chitinophagales > Saprospiraceae > JAHDES01. The sequence goes on along the minus strand of JAHDFQ010000024.1, from coordinate 2,963 downwards.
TGATTCAATAAAGTATCTGAAAATATGTATTCTTGTCCTGGATTTTCAGCTAAAACATAAGTGATTCGAACAGTATCTGGCACCCGTTCAAACGACGATGAATCTCTCGATGCTAAAGTACCACCTGAGTTACCATACTGACTACTATTTCCAAATGGATTTCCGCCACCACCTACTCCACCACGTCCTTGCGCTAGCAATAAGGTTGTAGATAAGATACATGTAAAGAAAAAAATGGTACGGATAAACCAATTCATATTGAAAACTAAAGCTATTTTTCTGCTTTTGACACAAATATATGATTAAAGGTATTACTTGTGAAGGTAAGGGTTGTAATAGAAACGGAAAATGGTGTACTCAACGCATTGAATACACCATTTTAATTATTGCTGATGAGATTTACACTTCATCGTCATTTTCTAAAATCGCAGGATTCATTCCCATTTGAGAGAAACCACCGTCGTGATATAAGTTTTGCATCGTGACCATCTTCGTATAATCCGAAAATAAGCTAATACAATAATCCGCACAAGCATCTGCTGATGCGTTTCCGAGCGGCGACATTTTGTCTGCGTATCCAAAGAATTTATCAAATCCTTTCACACCACTTCCTGCGGTTGTCCAAGTTGGTGATTGTGAAATGGTATTGACCCGTACATTTTTCTCCGTTCCAAAATGATAGCCAAAACTACGTGCATAACTTTCTAGTAATGCCTTGGATTCTGCCATTTCGTTATAATCTGGGAAGACACGTTGTGCAGCAATATAGGTCAATCCAAGTACTGAACCCCAATCATTGATCGCATCTAGTTTCCACATCGTTTGCATCATTCGGTGAAACGACATTGCCGAAATATCGAAGGTTTTCTGCATCCATTCGTACTTGATGTTGGTATATTCTCGTTTTTTACGAACATTCAAAGACATACCAATCGAGTGCAACACGAAATCTACTTTTCCTCCCAAAATCTCCATTGACTTTGAAAACAGATTTTCCATATCTTCCATGTTTGTCGCATCTGCGGGTATAATTTCTGCGTTCAGTTTTTCACCCAAGGCATTGATCGCACCCATTCGGAGTGCTACAGGTGCATTGGTCAAGGTGATTTTTGCGCCTTCCTCCACACATCGTTCTGCAACTTTCCAAGCGATAGACTGATCGTCCAACGCTCCAAATATGATTCCTTTTTTTCCAGCTAATAAATTATGTGCCATGATTGTTATATTGAGTTTGTATTCCGTTTTTAGTATGTGGGCGTAAAGGTAAGGATTTTTTTGAAACGTGCTCATATGTTCGAGTACGCAGGTATTCACGTGCGCAGGTGTTCTTGTGCAATCATTTTACGCCTCCAGTCCTATTACATCAAAATATAAATCTGCCATTTTAATCTTTAAATCAATGGACTGCAACTCAATCACGCTTTCTAAGCCTATAAACCGAGTGATTTTCCACAAATCGCTTGTTGTTTTTTTATAATACACTTCAACCGTTGCTTTGTCTTGTTCAATCATTACATATTCTTGAAGTGATGGTATTTGTCGATACATATAAAATTTATCGCCTCGATCATAGTCAGAAGTGGACTTGGATAATACTTCAACTATCAATATAGGATTTACTAAAGCGTGTTTTTCCTCTTTCGATTCTTCTAACTCGTCACATAAAACCATTGCATCTGGATATACATAGCTGTTGCTCGCTTCAATAAATAACTTTAGCTCACTTGTAACAGGTTTACAGTTGCGGCCTTTTTCTTTTAAACCATTTCTGATTTCTGAATAAATATTTCCACACAACAAGCCATGATTAACAGAACCTCCTGCCAATGCAAATATTTCGCCATTATGATATTCATACTTTATACCCGATTCCCTCTCTTGTTTGAGATAATCTTCTACTGATAATTTAGGAAGTTTGTAGGCTTTCATGGCGTTGAGTTTTATTTAAAAATAGGGGATTTTTAGGATGGCGATGATTTGTTTTTATTAGTAACATAAATTATATCGAAAATTATGACTAAAAGGAGGATTTTCTGACATCTAATAATATTTATTCTCATTTTCGTCATTTTCAGATTCAGTTCTCATATACCATTTTTCGTTAATCTTACTCAGAAAATCAATTCTTTCGAAGTAGTAAGATGTCTTAATATCATCATTCAATTCATCTGATAGATTAGTATAATAGACTTTAGTAACTCTTTTCAGTCGTTGATTTTTCTTTACTGTACTTTTTATAAACGAAGATGACAGCATATTAGATTTGATTGACATTCCTGAATTTTCATTAATGCCTCCATATAGTTTGAAATTCTTATCTATTTGTTTATCAATTAATACAAATGGATTATCACCAAAATCCTTCAAATAATAAGATATTACTAAAGAATCTACATATGCAGGAGCATTATAATTTCTAACAATTGTACGAGCTAATTCGGTCGGTTGCTCTATTATAATATACGGTCTTGTTTGTTTTGCAAATAATTTATTCTGGCTATTAAAAAGCTTAGTTTGTTGCTCTACTTTTTCATTTTGCAATTCAAATAGTTTATTCTGAGATGATATAAGTTGATTTTGCCTAAAAAGTAATATAATTGGAAACATTGTTACAATAACGGTTAACAAGCCAATCCTTGTTATTCTCCAAAATAATGCTGCTGATATTCTGGCAACAGTTGTGTCCTTTATATTATTTGGAGCTTCTCTGATTAGTTGTTCAACAGAATTATTCAACTCTTTTAATGAAAAAAAGTGAATCCCAAATTTTTTAAGCCAATCTTCTCCAAATAGCATTTTTACAGAGATAACTACTATCAATATTCCCCAAAATACTATTCCTGAAATAAATAAAAAGTACTGCATAGTATTTTGATTATATATAACATGAAACAGACACATTTCCAAAAAACTTGAACACACTCGCACACGAACACGTTCTACACATCAAACGTCACCACCAC
>JAHDFQ010000023.1:9437-39452 GCA_020628085.1 Saprospiraceae bacterium | reverse complement strand
TTTGCAAGCCTTTATTTTTTCTATCCCCTAGTACTTCTTCATCTTATTTCATTAACTAAGTAGCGTTATGAATGACCTAGTTGTAGATGGTATGTATGATTGTGTTGGTGAAAGCGTACGAGCCATTTCAGCTATCTTTTACGCCATTGGATGGGAAGGTATGTTAGGCATATGTATTATTTTGAAACAGTACCAGGTACCAAATACCAAGTAAATAATTTGTTTCATTTAAAATGGATTAATGATTTTCTTTTTTAGAAAAAACTTACTTTTGAGATAAAGTTTAGACCAACTCTAAAAATGCCAAAACACAAATAATGAATCAATCGAATGATGTAAATATTTTTTTTGATAAAATGCGAGAAAGTCTCGTTGACCATTCGTTTGTAAAATTAACTTTAAGTAAGTCGGTTGGTTCAAATAAAGATTTCAAAAATGTATATGCTCGATTAATTGAAATTAAAGGAAATATTCAGCTTTCGTTCACATTAAGATATGCGACCAAAGATGAGGTAAAGAATTTTGATCTTGAGAATGGTATTCAACAAATTAAAGATTGGATAGGTGTTCAATTTCTAAACGCAGATTTATTTACGACACAAGAAGATGTTGTTTTACAACTCAATAAAAAGCGAAAAGCTCGATTATTTATTAAAAAACCAAGCATTCAAACCATTCCTAACATTCAGCATGATAGAAGTAAAAAACGGTGGTTGGAAGTCAGCAACAGTTTATATTTGAATGAAATGGGCATTACCAATGCAGCAGGAAATATTCTGAAAAGTGGACAAAAAAAATTCCGCCAACTCAACAAATATATCGAAATTATTGACAGTGTTTTAAATAATCATCCATTGCCTAAGCACCCGAAAATTGTAGATATGGGTTCTGGAAAAGGATATTTAACCTTTGCTTTGTATGACTTTTTGACTCGATCTAAAACCATTAATCCAACGATAGTTGGTATTGAATTACGAGAACATTTAGTGTCCTATTGCAATGATTTAGCGAAGCAATCTAACTTTAAAAATCTATCTTTCATCGCTCAAGACATCATGGATTTTCCAGCAGATCAAATGGATATGTTGATTGCTTTACACGCTTGCGATATTGCCACCGACCTAGCAATTGCAAAGGGCATCAAAGCGAATGCGGAAATTATTATTGTTGCACCGTGTTGTCATAAACAAATCCGAAAAGATATGAATTGCACCAATGCTATGCAGTCGGTTTTACAGCATGGGATTTTGGCAGAACGCCAAGCAGAATTGTTGACGGATGGTATTCGGTCTTTATTATTAGAAGTGCATGGCTATAAAACCAAAGTTTTTGAGTTTATATCTACTGAACATACACCTAAAAACGTTATGATTGTAGCGACTAAATCGAAACCAAAACCCGAATTACTAAAACAAATTGCTGCGATCAAAAAGCAGTTTGGAATTACGACACATTATTTAGAAACATTATTGTAAATTGCTTTGCAATTTGGTTAATTAGTAATTGGTTAATTAGTGGATAGTTTTTAAACTAATCACCAACTCACTAATAATAAATCAAGTTACATGCGTTCTTAAAACTCTGTTGAACTCTGTGTGTTCTCTGTTTTACTCTGTGGTAAAAAATAACCAAACTCTATGCGAAAAATAACAGCAGATTATATCTTTCCAATAGCACAAGACCCAATTTATAAAGGAGTCATTGTTTTAGATAATCATGGAAAAATTCTATCTATCGATCATCGTTCGGATCATGATTTGGCAAGTCTGGAAGTTCATGAAGGGATTATCGTTCCAGGATTTGTGAACACACATTGTCACTTAGAATTATCTCACATGAAGGGTAAGGTGGCAACTGGAACAGGTCTGATCCCATTTATCAGTAATGTCGTACAATTTAGAGATATTGCGGAAGATGAAATTATGGCTGCCATTGAGAAAGGTAACCAAGAAATGATTGACAACGGTATTGTAGCCGTTGGTGATATTTGTAATAAACTAGATACAGCAGACTGTAAAACTAAAAGTCCGATTCGATATTACTCGTTTGTAGAAATGTTTGACTTTTTACAAGATCAAGGCGCAGCAACAGAGTACGAAAAATATAAAGCTGTTTTTGATGGACACCCGCCTATCGGCGGACAGGAAGTCCGTATGAACGGTAACAAAAAAAGTTGTGTTCCACATGCGCCATATACCGTTTCCAAAGAATTATTTCGATTGATTAACAAAACGAACCCTGATAATTGTACGGTAAGTATTCACAATCAAGAAACACCACCCGAAAATGAGTTGTTTCTATCTAAAACAGGTGCATTTATAGATTTTTACAATGGATTTGGTATTCCGATGGATGATTTTATTCCTTCCAAAACACCGTCGATCAATTATGCTTTACAGCACATGAATCCTCGTTCTCGAACCCTATTCGTACACAATACATTGACCACAAAAGACGATATTGAAGCAGCACATGCATGGAGTGATAAAGTATATTGGGCAACTTGTGCCAATGCTAATTTATACATCGAAAATCGTTTACCCAATTACCAACATTTCCTAGACACCAATGCCCGAATGACGATTGGAACCGATAGTTTGACCTCCAACTGGCAACTGTGTGTACTAGAAGAACTCAAAACGATTTCTAAATATCAGTCGTATGTTTCATTTGAAACCTTATTACGCTGGGCAACACTCAACGGCGCAGAAGCCTTAGGTATGGAACAAGAAATTGGAAGTTTAGAAGTTGGAAAAACACCAGGATTAAATCTACTCAATATTGTGGATACGCCGCTAGGGAAAATGAAATTTTTAAATGAGGTTCAGGTACAAAAGTTGATATAGAATAATTTACTTCAATTTTTCATTATTCGCATGACGCTCCTTGTCTCTATTCGTTTTCTTGTCTAAATTTTTCTTCAAGGCATCTGTCAAATCAATACCCGTTTGATTCGCCAAACAAACTAAAACAAATAACACATCTGCCATTTCATCTGCCAAATCGGCTTTGGATGTTTTGGCATGTTCAGGTTTTTTAAAAGATTGTTCCCCGTAAATTCGAGCTATTAATCGAGCCATTTCTCCTACTTCTTCCATTAAAACGGCTGTATTTGTTAACTCATTATAATATCGAACACCAATGGTTTTGATCCATTCATCTACGACTTGTTGTGCTTCTTGAATTGTCATTGAAAGTAAAGTTTTGCTTCAATTAATCTTCAAAAATAAACATTGTAGTCAAGAAAAAAATACAAATACTTGCAATATGTTTTTTTTATACTTAATTTTGCGACGCTTCCAAAAAGCACGGTCCTATAGCTCAGTTGGTTAGAGCACCTGACTCATAATCAGGTGGTCCATGGTTCGAGCCCATGTGGGACCACAAAAAAAGCTCTGCACGTTGTGTAGGGCTTTTTTGTTTTGCCATCAAACCATTCTATCTTTACCCACATCAAAAAAATAAAAATGGAACACAAATCTGGTTTTGTCAATATTATTGGTCGTCCGAATGTAGGGAAGTCAACACTGATGAATGCTTTGGTAGGTGAACGTATGTCTATCATTACTAACAAGCCGCAAACGACCCGACATCGAATTATTGGAATTTTGAGCGATGATGATTATCAGGTTATTTTTTCGGACACACCTGGTATTGTGAAAGATCCATCGTATAAAATGCACGAACGTATGAATGACTTTGTACGGACGACTTTTGATGATGGTGATCTGATGTTGTTTGTAGTGGATGTTAATGAAGATTATGATGCGGATGCACCGTTTATCCCTCGATTGAGTCAATTAGAACAACCGCTTTTTTTGTTGATTAATAAAATAGATACGGTTGAACCAGAACAAGTGTTGGAACGAATTAAATTTTGGAATGAGCAAATTCCTAATATTCAAGAAACCTTCCCCATTTCTGCATTAAAAAAGAAAAATACAGAAGAATTACTGGAAGCGATCATTAAAACAATACCAGAAGGGCCCGTTTATTATCCAAAAGATCAATTGACCGATAAGCCCGAACGCTTTTTTGTAAGTGAAATTATCCGTGAAAAAATCCTACTTCAATACCAACAAGAAATTCCATATTCTTGTGAAGTAGAAATTGAATCGTATAAAGAAACCCAGACCAAAAATGGCGAACCACTCATCCGTATTTCGGCACTGATCTATGTTGCTCGTAAAACCCAAAAAGCCATCATTATCGGCAAGCAAGGTGCAGCTATCAAAAAACTTGGAATGGCTGCTCGTAAAGATATTGAGACCTTTACCGAGCAAAAAGTTTTCTTAGAATTACACGTTAAATACAAAGACAACTGGCGAGATAATGATTATTTGTTGAAGCAGTTTGGGTACAAGCGGTAACTTTATTTCTGCAACTCACCTTACAAAAAGATTAATCCATTCAAACCAAATTTTTATATTTGGTCAAATTATCCGAATATTGGTTCGTTAAGGGGTATTAATTTTTGAGACAAAAATTTTGGAGATCATTAAAAAGAATGAAATAGCCTGTAACAGACAAGCGGTTGAATTATTTTTAATGATCTCTTTCAAAAAAATTTATTGTCCAAAAATCCCCTAGGACTATTTATCATTATGGCAAAACAGCTTTATACAGATCAAGATTTAATCAGACTGCTACAAACGGATACGAGTCGAGCAATTGACTTGTTGTTTCGTCTGCACTATGCTTATCTGTGTCAGTCGGTCTATCGAATTTTACCTAATGCTACCATTGCCGAGGATTTAGTACAAGATGTGTTTTATGAATTGTGGAAAAAGAAAGATAACATTCATATTAATACTTCCATTCGTGCGTATTTGCGTAGAGCGGCTCGAAACAAGACGCTCAATCATATTCGGGATCAAAAAATGCAGTTTGAGGATGAAGAAAATAGTCCCGAACTAGAAAGTAATACAATTAGTTCTTATGAAAAACTAGAAACACAAGAACTCCAACGATATATTACAAAAGCTATTGATGAACTGCCTGAACGATGCCGATTGGTGTTTAGTTTGAGTCGTTATGAAGATATGACATACAATCAAATTGCAACCTCTTTAGATATTTCTGTTAAAACAGTCGAAAATCAAATATCCAAGGCACTAAAATTGCTACGTATCGCTGTAGGTCGTTATCAAAATGACACTTCATAGCTATTAGAATGTCTATTACTTGACAAAACGAAAAGGATTTCTAAAAAAACTATTTTAGGATAGGGGACGATCCTTTTTGAAGTGTCTATATTAGTGAAAACAACCAATGAAAAACTGAGAAGGTCAGAAACAACTTGTTTTCTACCAAAATATTAAATTAGAAATGAATCTTAAATTCATAACATTAATTCATAAAAATTGGACGGGGCAATCAACGATTGATGAAGATCAGCAACTCCAAGACTGGGAACAGGATAAAGCAGTACATCAAGCCTATGCTGATGACTTATCTAGTATTTGGAAAGCTAGTGCTGAACAAATACCTAGTTTTCAGCCTGATGTTGAAGCTAGTTTGGCACGTTTCAAAGCTAGAATTAATCAAGAAGAAATAAACCAAACACCTGCTCACACATTATCCGACGATTCATCTAATAGATGGATGCGTATTGCAGCGGCAGTTTTAATTATAGTCGTTGCAGGTTTTGTCGGGAATAAAATGATGGCATCTGATGAAGAAATGTTATTTGTACAAACAACGTCAGAGGAGACCAAATCTATTCAATTGGTCGATGGGTCTGAAATTACGTTGAACGAAGAAAGTTCGCTCTCCTACCCCGCTCATTTTAAAGGTGATATTCGTCAAGTTGAACTAAACGGAGAAGCTTTTTTTGACATCGAACGAAAGCCAGATCAACCGTTTACTATTTTAACAACACATACCCAAATAACAGTTTTAGGAACATCTTTTAATGTACGTTCTGAACTTGATGAATCTACCACAGCAGTAAATGTAGCGACTGGAAAAGTACAATTAACATCTAAAAAAACAAACGAATCTATCATTCTTACAAAAGGTGATGAGGGTGTGTATAATCACCGATCTCAAATTCTCAATACATCTACTTATCCAAGTACAAATGCTGCATCTTGGTTAGATGGTCGGTTGACGTTTAATAAAACGCCTCTAACGGTTGTTGTACAAGATTTGGAATATTATTTTGATGTGGATATTGATATTGAAAATACGCAACTTGAACAATGTAAGTATACTTCTTTGTTTAATACGCCTAAGTTGATGGATATTTTGGAATTGTTGACAACAGCATTTGATATGGAGTTGGAGCAAACTCAAAAAAACAGCTACTTATTGAAAGGTGGTCAGTGTAAGTAAAAGCTTGTCGAAAATAAAATATTGTTTTTATTATTATTTATAAAATTCTATAGCCCTATTTCTAGTTAGAAATAGGGCTATATTTGTGTTATGATAATTGGTACTAGACATTTTTTTATCATTATTGGATTTCTGTTCTTGGCATTTGCATCTGACGCACAATCGCCTTTACTAAAGCGTACTGATTTTACTGTTAATGATGAATTATTAGAAGATGCCTTAATTCAGTTGAGTCAACAAACAGCTGTAAATATCTCGTTTAGCAACAAACTCATTCCGTCCAAAAAACGAGTCACCACAAATCAAAAAAACACGACGATTCAGCGTATTTTAGATATTCTACTAACGAATACGAATATTCAATATAAAGTCATTGGTGATAATATTAGCTTGTCTAAAAGACCACCACCACCCAGTCGAAAATTCACGATAAGTGGTTATGTGGAAGATGAAGAAACAGGAGAACCGCTCATTGGTGCAAACATATATGATCCTGATTCGCAGTTGGGTACTTCCACCAATGAATATGGTTTCTTTAGTTTAACATTATATGAAGCCATAAATATAGAATTGGACGTTTCTTTTTTGGGTTATCAATTAAAAAAAGAACAACTGAAGTTAAAAAAAGACCTACAAGTTAACATACAACTGGCTGCTTCACTGACCTTAAATCCAATTATCGTTACACCGCAAGATAGTCTTTACGGCACAGCGGCAAACCTCAATCAATACAACGATCAGATTGCCATTGAACAAATAAAATTACTTCCAACACTCGGTGGTGAGGCTGATATTTGGCGAGGTAATTACTTACAAGCAGGCGTGCAAACGGGTACGGATGGTGTGGGTGGTCTGTTGGTGCGTGGCGGAAGTGTAGACCAAAACTTAGTTTTGTTAGATGGCGTTCCTGTTTATAACCCAACACATGCCATCGGTGTGTTCTCTATTTTTAATACCGATGCAATTAAAAGCTTTACTCTTTACAAAGGAAACGCACCCGCCCGTTATGGAGGACGTCTATCATCTGTTATGAATATCCGAACCCGTGAGGGTAATAATCAAGAATTTTCTGGTGAAGTTTCGGCTGGATTAATTTCGGCGAAAGCCAGTTTTGAAGGTCCAATTATAAAAGATAAATGTTCGTTTTTTATCTCTGGACGGCACTCCCTTACCCAGTGGTATATCCCACAAATTACTAGTCGAGTTAAGGATCAAAATAATGAAAACAGGGTAACAGGTATCGACCAAAACAGATCAGGTTCTTCGGACTATGCTTTCTACGATATAAATGCAAAATTACATGTGGACGTATCACCAAAAGATAAATTTTATTTAAGTTATTATAAAGGTAATGATGATTTTTCAGACCGTAACCTATTAGAATATAGGGATTCCTTTTCCTTCAACATTGATCCTCCTTTATTTATTGACGCCACTATTCGAGATACAACGGATTTGGGTTTTTCTTGGGGAAATACCGCCACTTCCTTACGTTGGAATCATGTGTTTACCAATAAATTATTTGCAAATACTACGCTGTATTATAGTGACTATAATTTTCAATCTGAAGAGCGATTTGCATCGGGTGGTTTCTATGAAGATGGTTCAGATGATTATATATTAGAAGTTGAAAAATTTACATTGAATAATAATAATCTGGGTGGAAAAATTGATTTGGATTACATTCATTCTACCAATCATTATATTCGATTTGGACTAGGGGTTAGTAAACAGGAATTTCTACCAGGCGCATTTCTAAACAGTACTGAAGCTATTGATCTTCCTATCCTACTGGATAGTATTGCCATTTTTGATACATTGGATGTTCAACCGCAAATTGCCTATGAATACGAGGCTTACATTGAAGATGATTTTCAGCTGACCTCAACATTACAAGCCAATATTGGCGTGCGAGGAGCGATATGGTCTATTGATAATACCAATTTCTACTCCTTGCAACCACGCATTCATACGACTTATAACTTACGTAAAAACTGGTTAATCCGTGCAGATTTCAGCCAATCCGTTCAACATGTCCATTTTTTGACTAAAAGTAACTTGGGTTTACCTGGCGATATTTGGGTGCCCACAACACAGAATGTTCCACCAGAAAGAGCGTGGCAAACGAGCCTAGGTGTAGAATATCAGATTAAAAAGTTTGGATTCGTTTCTATTGATGCTTATTACAAAGATATGAATAATGTTATTGCCTTCATTCAGGGTGATTCTTCCCTAGTTTTGAATGCTACGAACTGGGAAGAAAATGTAGAAATAGGTCAGGGCGAAGCTTACGGCGTAGAATTTTCGTTAAAGAAAACCAGTGGAATGTTTCGTTCTTGGATCAATTATACGCTCTCTTGGTCTGAACGCCAGTTTGATAACCTCAATGACGGGCAACCTTTTCCATTTCGATACGACCGCAGGCATAGTTTAAAATTGATGGGTCAGTATTTTTTGGGCGATCACTGGAATTTTAACGCTACTTGGGTGATTGAATCAGGCGCTAGGCTGACATTGCCATTATTTGAGTATCAGGTTCGAACGGGTTTTGGTGATATAAACATTCAAGAACCTAGTCAAATCAACGAACGCCAAACACCTGCGTATCATAGATTAGACATTGCTGCCAATTACTCATTTGAAAAAGGGCGCTGGTCACATGCCCTCAGTTTAGGTATATTTAATGTCTATAATCGTATTAATCCTATCTTTTATAGACTTCGTCAAGATCAGCAGCTAGTACAGGTTTCTCTGCTTCCTTTTTTACCTTCGGTCAATTATAGTGTTAAATTTTGAGCTAAAGCTAAATATTCTGCTGCTATTTATAGCTTTTACCTAAATTAAATGTCGCATTTTAAGCAAAAGTCAGATTTCTATTGTAACTTTGGCTAATTAAACAGTATAACACACATCTGTAAATTTAATTAATGTTACGCATTTTACTTATATCAATGCTTTCGTTTTTAATATACTCTTGCGAGTCCGTCGTAGAGTTAGATGTGAATAATATACAGCCTAGTCTTTCTGTTAGTTCAATATTTACATCTAACACTAACAATCCAAATGGGAGAGATAATTCTTTTGAAGTTCAATTAACAGAAAGCAAGGCTATTACTTCTGGTAATAATACCATATTTATAGATGATGCCGTTGTTGAGTTATACAGAGAGGGTTATCTTTTAGAGCAGTTGACGTATGATTATGATCGTGATTTATATGTCAGCACAGAAACTGTTGTAGAACAAGGTTTTCATTATTCCTTCAAGGTTCAGCATCCTGATTATGAGGAAGTATCTGGAGAGGCGTTTGTTCCTTTTGCAAGTCAAATAGGTTCTACTACTCCTATTTCCAAAACGGGAAGCCCTAGTCCAATAGAACCCAATAGGAGTATTGAGCAAGTTGAAATGGAAATTGAGCTTGAAGACCCGGCTACTGTTAAAAATTATTATCATGTTTTGTTCTATCATACATTGGTGAATTATCAAGTACTTGGACTAGATACGACATTAGATTATTCAACAACTAGACCTTTCATTACCAATTATAATTTAAACGGTAATAACGAGCCAGAAGCTATTTTATCAACTAGTTCAGCAGAACTATATGGAGCCTTCCTCACCGATCAAGACTTCAATGGTACGACTAAGACTCTTAATTTTTCGCTTCAATACCCGCTCAACCCTGCCATTCAAGTTGCAGATAATATTATCGTTGAAGTGCGTACAGTTACGAAAGATTATTATGACTTTTATACTTCTGCTATAAGAAATGCAGGAATAGGAAGTGATCCATTCTCTTATACTCCTACGTCTGTAAAAAGTAATATTGAAAATGGATTTGGTCTGTTTGCAGGTTACTCACATCAAGTTAAGGCGATCAAACTCCCTCGCTAACGCTTCTTTTCAATTATTTTCAAAAAAAAATACCTATCGACTAAGTCAATAGGTATACAGTTTTTACTAGTTGTTTTGTTGAATATGAAGTTGAAAACTTCAATACTAAAGATCGTTAGACTCTAGCAAGCATTTGCTAGACAGAATAATTGTGCTGACGCTAATACATCACTTCAGAGAATCTTTTATACTTATTGCCCAGCTTGTATAGTGCTTAGATAAGTACATCAGGATACTTACAGAGATTTTATTTATCGGCATCTAATATTAGATACAATACAAAGATGCTATAAGAATAGCATCTAATCCACTTCTTATATTAAAAAAAATATAACACCAGTATTACTATTTAAATAAAATTAATTTATCTAAATAATTGATTATCAATTTATTGATACCAACAAAAAAACAATTTTGTTTTAATATTTTGAATTAACCTTTCTTAAACTATTTTTATGGTGCAGTGTACTGGTAGTAATATGCAGTACAGTGGTGTAGTTCAACAAAACTATTCTTTATATAATGATCTGTTAGTATATGAATAAAACAATCAGCCTAAAGGTAATGAGGTTAAAATATGGAAAAATCAACCCTAAAACCCTACAAACCAATTAATTAGAATATTCAAATACTTGAAAGATCATAATATTTTATAATTCTAAGACATCTTCACCATTAATATTTGCTTCTTCTATTATGAGAGCTTTATTATCCTGAATAACTTGATTTGTAACTTGATCTGGAGAAGAAATGATTCCAAAAGCGATTAAAATTGCGATAATGATTGCCATAATGATTTTTTTAATTAAAATTTGAATTATCAGTTATTGATAAATCAAAAGTATCTGATCATTATGTCGTCTTAGTTATCTGATTTTATAAATATACCTGTATCACTTTTATCTAAAATATTCTATTTATACTAATAAATTAATGTATCTCAATTTTTTAAAATTGTTAATGCACTAATAATTATTTATATTGTGACATAAAAAATAGGTGTATACTGATTACCTAAATAACATCTATTATTCTATATACGCTGAAGGATACAAACTCCATAAACAAACAGATAAACACCTAGAATATGGCAATCTCCTATTGATTAATTATTCAATATAACTCTTAGGTTTTTTATGTTTGATCGTCTCGTTGAATTAGTCCATGTTGTTTCAAAAAACAAAGTAAGTAGAATAGAAATTATTGGTGATGCTAGTAATTATAATACACTTGTACATCAATTATATGATGGTATTCAGACAGGAAAATTCGATACTATAGAAGCGGCAGCAGCTGAATTATATAACAGTCAACCCAATAATAAGAACTTCAAACATTTACTCTATACTTTAGAAAAACGCTTACTCAATACACTTTTCTTTATAGATGTAAATAAGCCTAATTATAATCAGTTAGCTAAAGCTTATTATACTTGCCAGAAAAACGTCGCTGCTGTTAATATTTTAGCAGGTAAAACAGCCAATCAAATAGCCATTTCATTAGCGGAAAGAACAATCAGGAAAGCGATACAATTTGAGTTTACAGATATTGTAGTCAATTTAGCTCGGTATCTGAAAATAAAATATGCAGGTGATTCTTCAAAATCAAAAAAGTATCTATTTTACAAATCTATATTAGAAGAGTATCGAGAACTTTTAGATGCAGAAATATATGCAGAAGACTGTCATCAGTATATTGTTTATGTACATGCAAAAAGTGGAGTTTCTGAAAGAGTACTTTTAGAGAAAGCTATTAGACAAACGAATCAGTTAAAAAAGATTTTGGATAAATTTCACTCTTATCGATTTAAGTATATAGCATATTCTGCTATCGTAATGCAATACGAAATGGCTCAAGAATTTGATAGAGTGATTGAAATATGTAATGAAGCCTTAGATTTTTTCAAATCTAACCCAAGTCGTTCTTCTAATACACCCATATTTAATTTTTCCACTAAAATTGCCGCAAGTCAAACAGTTAAAAAAAACTACGATGCAGCCCAATTGGCAATTAAAGATTGCTTATCTCTTGTTACAGAAGGTGGTCAGAATTGGTATCTTGTTTTGTTTTATCATTTTATTTTGAGTATGCATAGTAAAAATTATCAAAAAGCATACGAATTAATCTTAACCGCCCAGAATCATAAGAACTACACAAAACTACCTCCTAATATCAAAGAAGTCTGGGAAGTATATGCCGCTTATGTTCATTATTTTATTCGTATAGAAAAAATTAATCCGATAGAAATAAATGGTAAAAAGTTACGGAAATTTAGGTACTATAAATTCCTAAATGAAGTTCCAATTTATTCAAAAGATAAAAGGGGAATTAATATCTCTATACTGATTTTGCAAACTATTTTCTTATTACAAGCAAAGAAATACGATGTGATGATTGAGCGTATTGATGCGCTAAAGCAATATTGCTATAAGTACTTAAAAAAAAATGATTCTTATCGGAGTAATTGCTTCATTCAAATGCTCATCAAATTAGTAGAAGCACATTTCCATAAGGTTGGTGCTATTCGAAAGGCAAATGCTTATTTACAGAAATTGAAAGCCTATCCGATGGAAATTTCATTACAAACAAGTGAAGTAGAAATCGTACCTTACGAAGACTTGTGGCAACATGTTATTGATTCTGTAGAAGCCGAATTTAAATATATTAAACCTAAAAAACAGGCATAAAATGAAAGTTGTACGTACACCCGATGAACGTTTTGAAAACTTAGACGGTTACTCCTTTCGTCCAAATTACATACAGATTTCAGACCAACTCCGCATGCATTATGTAGATGAAGGAAATCCAGCAGGACAACTGATGCTACTGCTACATGGTGAACCCAGTTGGTCTTATTTATACCGTAAAATGATCCCTATTTTAGCAGATGCGGGCTTTCGAGTCATCGCACCCGATTTAATAGGCTTTGGACGATCTGACAAACCAACTGAACAGTCTGATTATACCTATGCGAAACACTTAGAATGGTTAACGACATTTATCAATAAACTAGATTTACAGCGCATTAATCTCTTTTGTCAGGATTGGGGTGGCTTATTAGGATTGAGAATTGCATCAGATCATAGCTCACTTTTTGATCGTATTATTGCCGCCAATACTTTTTTACCAACGGGTGATGTAAAACCCAATGAGGCATTTTTAAAATGGCAGGAATATGCTCGAAAAGTACCTGAATTGGATATCGGTGGTATCATTCAAAAGGCAACCGCAACGAACTTGAGTGCAGCAACTATTGCAGGCTATAATGCTCCTTTTCCTTCGGCTGAATACATGGCTGGCGCAAAGATTTTTCCATCTTTGGTACCTACTAGCCCCAAACATCCAGAAACGAAAGCCAATAGAGCAGCTTGGGCAAAATTGGGTCAGTGGACAAAACCTTTTCTGACATTATTTAGTGATAAAGACCCTATTATGAATGGTTTAGAAAAGATTTTTCAACAAGCTATTCCTGGTGCAGCTGGTCAACCACATATGATTATTCAAAATGGGGGTCACTTTTTACAAGAAGATCAGGGAATTGAAATTGCCAAGAAGGTAGTAGCGTTTATCCAAGAAACAAACACCTAACTCTTGGAATAAAATTTGACATGTACCTATTACTGAAATGATTTTTTTGTCGCCTTACTATATATTATGCAATTGGTTTAACATTAGCATAATAAAAACGGTTTTTAAATCGTACAATATCTAATTATTAAATTCTCTGGTCTACTCATATTAAAACACACCATGAAATTATCAAATTGGTTTTATTTTCTAATTTTTATAACACTCTTTTTCCAAGCTTGTCGAAAAGATGAACCTGTTGTGAATAATACTAAGGTTTTTGATGGTGTAGATCAACGATTGTGGGAATATTTTGAGCGGTTTGAAAACGAGGCTGCACGTCGAGGAATGATAATTGATTTGAATGGACGTGGCATTACTGCCGAAATTGTAGAGATAGAACAAGAAAATGTAGGAGGAATTTGTAATTATTTTCCTAACAATGCTAATGAACTCGTTATTGATAATTTTATTTGGAATAATACTTCTGAATTTCAAAAAGAACTCATCCTTTTCCACGAATTAGGACATTGCTATTTGTTTAGAGATCATCGAGATGATGCACACCCAGATGGTTTCTGTAAAAGTATTATGCGTAGCGGTTTAGATGATTGTACAGATCGTTATAACGGAACAACTCGGTCTAGTTATTTAGATGAATTATTTGATCCTAGTTTAGTGCCGTGATTTTATACAAAAAAGCATTTCCCAATCATTAAATCAGGAAATGCCTTTGAATTTGCTTCTAAAAATTGATTTTAATTTTAGTTAGGCAACTAACGTTCTCGCTTTCTCGATAGCCGCATCCAGCCCACTAGCATCTTTACCGCCAGCCGTTGCAAAAAAGGTTTGTCCGCCACCACCACCACGTATTTCTTTCGCCAGTTCACGAACCATATTTCCAGCATGTAACTTATCGTTTGACTCTGCTAAAGATTTGCTAATCGCAACTAATAATTGTGGTTTGCCTTTGACTTCTGCACCGAAGACAATCACGGCGTTCCCTAAACTTTCTTCCAATTGATACGCCAATGTTTTAATGGCATTGGAGTCACCTAAAGGTAGTTTGGCAGCTATGAAATTAATTCCATTGATGTTTTCAGCACTTGCCCTCAGGTTACCTTGAAGCGCATTGGCTTGCTGCATACGCATCTGATCCAATTCCTTTTTTAGAGTTTTGTTCTCGTTTTGTAAATCGGCAACTGTTTTGACCAAATTTGGGGTGCTTTTGAACAATTGTCGAACATCATTCAGTATTGTCAATTCTTTATTCAAATGTGCTTCTGCTTGGTCAGCGGTCACGGCTTCAATACGTCGAATACCTGCTGCAACACCCGATTCTGCCAATATTTTAAATACGCCAATTTGTCCCGTCGCATCCACATGTGTACCTCCACATAGTTCTTGTGAAAAATCTTTATCAAAGGTCACCATACGGACTTCATCACCATATTTTTCACCAAACAACATCATCGCACCAGCCGCTTTTGCTTCTGCTATGGGCATACTTCTATTTTCCTCTAACGGAATATTTTCTCGGATTTTAGTATTGACAATTTGCTCAATTTGAGCCACTTCATCTGCTGTTACTTTTTGGAAATGAGAAAAGTCAAAACGCAGTTTTTTGTCGTCCACACTTTGTCCTTTTTGGAGCGCATTATCGCCTAAAACATGATGCATAGCAGCGTGCATCAAATGTACAGCCGTATGATTTTTAGTAATCGCCATCCGCTTCTTAATATTCAATTCTGCCTTGACAGTTGCACCGATATTCTCAGGTAAGTTTTTCACAATATGAATAATCAAATCATTTTCCTTCTGCGTATCCAAAACAGGAATTTTGACATCATCAAACCACAGTAAACCTGTATCACCAGCTTGTCCACCACTCTCTGCATAAAATGGCGTTTTGTTTAACACCACCTGATATTGATTGCCTTTCTTGACTTTGACGGTTCTGTATTTCGTCACGTAAGCATCTTCGACTACAAAATCATCATAACCTACAAAGCGTACATCCTTTTCATCGTGCAACACCATCCAATCCCCTACTTGCTTTACAGCATCTGCACGAGAACGTGCTTTTTGCTCTGCTAGGGCTTTTTCAAAACCTTTATTATCTACATCATAACCTTGTTCACTCGCCATCAAACGAGTTAAATCTATGGGAAAACCGTATGTATCTAATAATTCGAAAGCATCTTGACCACTGACCGTATTATTGTCAATTGTCAAACTTTCAAATCGGCTAATTCCTTTAGAAAGCGTATTTAAAAAGGTCTTTTCTTCTCCTAAAACAATCTTTGCTACCTGACTTTCTTGCGCTTTCAATTCTGGGAAAACATGTGCAAACGCATTGGCTAATAATGGAATTAAACGGTGTAGAAACGGCTCTTTAATTCCCAAAAAAGTATAGTAATAACGAACCGCTCGTCGTAAAATTCTACGAATCACATACCCTGCTCCTGTACTAGATGGCAATTGTCCGTCTGCAATGGTAAATGCTACGGCACGAATATGATCGACCACCACTCGCATCGCAATATCAGACTTTGCTTTTAGATCATAACTAAAGGTATATTTAATGCCAGAAACTTCTTCGACAAATTGGATAAAGGGTGTAAATACATCTGTGTCATAATTAGAACTTTTACTTTGAATCGCCATACATAGACGCTCAAAACCCATTCCTGTGTCGACGTGTTGAGCAGGTAAAGATTCTAGGGAAGTATCTGCTTTTCGATTAAATTGAATAAAGACTAAATTCCATATTTCGATCACCAAAGGATCATCCATGTTGACTAAACTTGCGCCATCCACTTTTGCTCGATCCTCCTCACTACGTAAATCCACGTGAATTTCTGAACAAGGTCCACAAGGCCCAGTCTCGCCCATTTCCCAAAAATTATCTTTTTTATCAGCCCAAACAATATGATTTTCAGGAACATGTTTCTTCCAAATCTCAAAAGCTTCGTCATCTGCTTTTAAATTATCCACCTTATCGCCTTCAAAAACAGAAACATACAAACGATCTTTATCTAGTTGATAGACTTCTGTCAACAATTCCCACGCCCAATCAATGGCTTCTTGTTTAAAGTAATCACCAAAAGACCAATTTCCGAGCATTTCAAACATGGTATGGTGATAACTATCAATACCTACTTCTTCGAGGTCATTATGCTTTCCAGAAACACGCAAACATTTTTGGGTATCGGCCACTCTAGGGTTGTCAGGCACCTGATTACCTAAAAAGAAATCCTTAAACTGATTCATTCCTGCATTAGTGAACATCAATGTTGGATCATCCTTATTGACGATAGGAGCAGAAGCGACAATTTTGTGTCCCTTCGTACGAAAAAAATCTAAAAACTGTTGTCTAATCTCTTGTGCCGTCATGCTGTTAATGATATTTCTGGTTTGAATTGTATCTAACAATTCGCTTATTAAAATTGGAGTGCAAAATTAAGAAACTTTAAGGATCAAGTAAAGTTAAATCTCTCTAGATTACACAAAAACACTATACGTATAAAAAGCTGATGAAGGTGCAAACTTCTTCGAGGAGTTGTTTCAAGATAAAAACACCATTCATTTTAGAATAATTCCCTTTTACTTTAACAAATTATTTGAAAAAAAATAAAATATTTTTTTTAGCCTGAATTATAGTGATTTAAGACCTAAACATCTAGTTATTAGAAATTTAGATATGTAATCTCGTTGTTTTGTAGGATTTTGAATTTTATCTTTTTTTCTTAATTTTGCGTTAACACATTACATTAGCTCAAAACAGTATTCTTGGACTCCATTTTGTAGTTAATTTAACTGTAACACATATAGAAAAGACCACAAACCACATTAAGCCAACGGCTACTTACTCCCTTTCATACAAGCGCATGTAATTAGGGTGATATGTCTTGACTTAATCATCAAATGTACTATGCAAAGCCAAAATAGAAGATACGTTTTTATTGAATTTGAAGACTTGAAACGCATAAAGTTTAAGAAACTAGAGCGTATCTGTACGCACATGTTTGTGTTTGTCAATGAAAATGAAAAATATATTCCTTTGGCTATTGCCCAATCTACTCAACGTCTCGGCAAACGACTAAAATGGATTCCGATCAACGCTGACGAAGGGGAAGACATGACGCATCAATTGGCTTTTTTAATGGGGCGAATGCACCAAAAAGTGCATAAAGACGTAGAGTTCGCTATCTTATCTAATGACGCTACACTTGATCCCTTAGTTACTTTTATCAACAATGAAGGACGCAATTGTTTACGGGTCAAGCGTCAGAAAACACATATCGAACAAGAAATTAAAGAAAGTATTGAGCATTTGAATAAAGATATGAGCTACGTTGAAAGTGGTATTCATCATGAGCAAGGTGTAAAAGATGTTGAAGAAAAGCCAAGTGAATTGACGTCTGGTTTTAGCAGTATTGCACAGCCCTTAGACGTGGACGTCGAAATTGAAGAATATCCAGATCAATCTTTAATCGAAAAAACAGCTCGCGAGACGGTCAAACGTTTGATTCGCTCAGGCAATCGCCCAGCAGATTTACCGATGCTGAAAAGTTATATCATGTTGCACAATCAGGAATTATCGGACGATATGAATATTGATAAAATATTAAACCGATTGCTCGATACGAAGGAAATAATGATTGAAAACGAGGATGTCGTTTATAATTTTTAATAATGAAAACAGTCATTATCAATGGCAGTGCTCGTAAAAACGGTAATACCAGCCAAATTATCGAGATACTCCAACCTCTTTTAAACGCCGACTCGGTCTACCTTTCTGACAAAAAAATTGGTCATTTTGATTATGATTTCAAACATCAAGATGATGATTTTATGCCTACCTTCAAAAAATTACTTGCATACGATTGTTGGATTTTTGCAACACCTATTTATTGGTACGCCATGAGTGGTGCTATGAAAACATTTTTTGATAGAATCACCGATTGCCTAAAAATAGAAAAAGAAATGGGTCGTAAATTACGAGGGAAATCTATGGCAGCCTTGTGCTGTGGATCAGAGGAAACGCCAGTTGAAGGTTTCTTCGTTCCTTTTGTACGGAGCGCTGAATATTTGGGAATGCACTATCTAGGCGATATACACACGTTTGTTGAAATCGATCATCCCGATGCATCTGTTGTTCAAGATGTAACTACTTTTGGACAGCAATTAATCCGCACCTTTCAGCAATAAAAATTCATTTTTTTTCTAAACATTTTCATTTAACAAAAATTTAGTTTATAATACAACTGATGTTGTTTACATTTGTGAACAGTAAGAATGTGGAATTCTGTAAAATACCCCGTTCTCAATCATTTTTATTTTTAAATTTCAGATTATGTCAGATGAAATTAATGCTTCGATAAGCAAAGGAAGCCAAGCAATGGATGCATCCATTGAACATTTACAAAAAGAATTATCTAAAATACGAGCGGGAAAAGCTTCTCCTCAAATGATAGCGGGTATCAAAGTGGATTATTATGGTACTCCAACGGAAATTAGCCAAGTCGCTACCATTACTGCTCCTGATGGACGAACATTGGCGATGCAACCATGGGAAAAAAACATGTTAGGGCCAATCGAACAAGCTATTTTTAAAGCAAACCTAGGTTTGACTCCAATGAATGATGGTGAAACGGTGCGGATCATTGTTCCACCATTAACAGAGGATCGACGTAAAGCATTGGTCAAAATGTCGAAAGCAGCAGGTGAAGATGCGAAAGTGGGTATTCGACAAGTCCGTCAAAAGCTGATGGATACAATTAAGAAAGAGGTGAAGGATGGTTTCCCAGAAGATATGGGTAAGCGTAAAGAGGATGAGGTACAAAAAATGGTCAATAGCTACAATTCCAAAATCGAAAAAATGGTAGAAGCTAAAGACAAAGATATCATGACAATATAGCAAAGTCTTACAGTTTATATCATATTCACATAAACTCATAAAGAAATGGCGTTTAGAGAAATTACTCTAAATGCCATTTCTATTCAGTATATTAGCGAGGATTTTTTAGTATACGTATTCTTTCAATGGTAGAATTAGCAGGCATTATTATATTAGGAATTTTAGCACAATGGATCGCTTGGCGTACCAGAGTTCCCGCTATTCTACCACTCATATTAGTTGGATTGTTTGTCGGGCCTATTTCTACCCTTTTTTCAGAAGACGGTGGCAAATGGATCGAACCGATTTACGATGGGTATCACGGTCTATTTCCAGGACAATCTTTATTTTATTTTGTATCTCTATCTATTGGAATTATCCTTTTTGAAGGCGGATTAACCTTAAAAAAATCAGAAATTGGAGGTGTAGAGCGTGCGATCTTAAACCTTGTTTCCATTGGTGCAGTAGTCACTTTTTTTGGTGCAGGTATTGCCGCACACTTTATAATGCACCTCAGTTGGTCTATTTCTTTCCTATTTGCAGGTTTAATTATCGTAACTGGGCCTACTGTTATTGCTCCAATTTTACGGAATGTCCCGTTGAACCGAAATATAGCTACCGTTCTCAAATGGGAGGGTATTTTAATTGATCCAATCGGTGCTTTGGTAGCCGTTTTAGTGTATGAATTTATATCTAGTGGTAGTGGTGGAGAATTTACGATTCATGCTTTGCAGTCTTTTGGAAAAATTCTAGTCATTGGTGGTTGCATCGGTTTTGCATCTGCCTATTTGCTCAAATCGTTAATAGATTCTAAGTCCATTCCACCCTATTTACTGAATGTATTCACACTAGCTTTAGTTTTGGGCGTGTTCGTTACATCAGACCTTTTAGCACATGAATCAGGTTTGTTATCGGTGGTTGTAATGGGAATGGTTCTTGGCAACTTAGAAGTAGAAGAAGTAAAAGAAATTCTACATTTTAAAGAAACCATTAGCATTTTGCTAATTTCAATTCTGTTTATATTGCTATCCGCTAATATGGATATTGAGCATCTTAAACTATTATTGGATTGGCGTGTCGATGTTCTATTTTTAGTCATTGTCTTTATACTTAGACCACTAGGCGTATTTCTAAGTACGACTTCTTCTGAACTTTCTTTTAATGAAAAATTATTTATTTCTTGGGTAGGGCCAAGAGGTATAGTTGCCGCAGGGATTGCTTCCTTATTTGGTTTGCGCTTGGTAAATGATGGTGTAACAGATGCAGAATACATTACTCCTTTGGTTTTTATGGTTGTATTAGGAACGGTGTTATTAAACGCTACAACGGCTCGGCTAATGGCTCGTTTACTCCATGTTATTCAGGATAAATCTAATGGTGTTTTAATCATTGGTATCAATGCTACTAGTAAATTAATTGCTCGATATTTGAGGGATAATAATAGACATGTCGTTTTAATTGACAACAACAATAGTAACGTTAAATTGGCACAAGATGAAAACTTGGATGCAGTAAAAGCAAATATTTACGAAGATGACTTTAGAGAGAATTTTGAATTGCTTGACATGGGTTATTTACTAGCCATGACCAGTAGTACTGCTGTCAATAAATATGCTATCGAAAAGTTCAAGTATGATTTTGGTGAGGAAGGTACTTATCGTTTGTTGAGTACCGATGAATCGAAAAAAGGAACAGCTCTTAATGAAGGACTTTTTTCAAAAGTAGATGATTATATTCGTCTTAGCGAAGTAGTGCGAGATTATCCCCAAATACATGAAATGGTGTTAGATTCACAAGAACATTTTATAACCACGGTTAATATAATAAACGAGTCGATCAGGACAATTCCTTTAATGTTAAAAGACGTACAAAACAATATTACAATCATCCCTTCTAACGTAGAAAATTTAAAAATAGAAAAAGGGGATACCTTGATTTATATCGGTAAATCATTAGCATAAATTTTTCAACAGAATATATATGTATAATAATAAAAAGGTAATTGTTGTATTGCCCGCTTATAATGCAGCTTTAACTTTAGAAAAAACGTATAAAGAAATTCCATTTGACTTGGTAGACGAAGTCATTCTTTGTGATGATGCCAGTAAAGATAATACCTCTGAACTAGCGAGACAGATTGGTATTAAACACGTCATTGTACATCAAAATAATAAAGGTTATGGAGGTAATCAAAAATCTTTATACAACAAAGCCCTAGAGTTGGGTGGGGATATTGTCATTATGCTACATCCCGATTATCAATATACACCAAAACTCATTCCGTCCATGGTTAATATCATCGGCGATGACTTGTATCCTGTAGTATTAGGTTCACGTATACTTGGCAAAGGCGCACTCAAAGGCGGTATGCCTTTATATAAATATATTGCCAATCGACTATTAACATTCACCCAAAATATTTTAATTAATTATAAACTATCGGAGTACCACACGGGTTATAGGTCATTCAGTCGAACCGTTTTAGAACGTATCAATTACAATGAAAATTCAGATGATTTTGTATTTGATAATGAAATGCTTTCGCAAATTGTCTATGCAGGATTTGATATTGGAGAAGTGACCTGTCCAACAAAATACTTCGAAGAGGCATCTTCTATTAATTTTGTACGTAGTTCTAAATATGGTTTAGGTGTTCTACGAGTTTCAATTTGTCATTTTTTACAACGAATAGGACTAGGGAAATTTAATTTGTATAAGAAAGTTAATTAGGAATATATGTTTTTTCCCATTGGTGACGATCAGGTAAAAGGTGGCTATTTACCGATTTTTAGCTATGCTTTTATTGCGCTAAATATTTTAGCCTTTTTTTATCAACTATCTTTTGAAGATGCTTTGATATGTAGGTATGGTTCTATCCCTAGCGAAATCATAGTTGGTGAAGATTTACACACACTATTTACCAGTATGTTTATGCACGGTGGTTGGATGCATTTGATTGGAAACATGCTATTTTTGTGGGTTTTTGCTGACAATATTGAAGCTATTGTTGGAAATATTGCATTCGTTGCATTTTATATTGCAGGTGGACTTATCGCTTCGGCTGCCCATATTTACATAGGTACTTACCTCAATGCGGATATAGCCATATTAGAATCTTGTTGTTATTTATGCAACGACATAGGTTGTGCAGGTAATCTCACACCCTGCCCTGGTAGTATTCCTTCTGTGGGAGCAAGTGGTGCTATTTCAGCAGTCATGGGTGCATATTTAGTTATGTTCCCAAGTTCAAGGGTGAAAATGATTTCGATATTTGGATTTTTTAAAATTCCTGCTATCCTGTTTTTAGGATTCTGGATATTTAATCAATTTATAAGCGGTACAGCCGCATTAACACCCGAAGCTGCTGCCTCTGGCGGAACAGCTTGGTGGGCGCATATCGGTGGATTTGTGTTTGGAGTTATTGCAGGCTATTTTGGTAGAAACGGTCTAAAAGATCATGCCAATCGACAATATCAACGTCAAAAAAGAGACGACGGATTTTTATAAGCCAAAAGCATCGAATAATGCCACTGGCATTATTCGATGCTTCATTGAATCATTAAAAGAAGTTAAGACATTAAAATCCTACCCTTCTCCTTCCACTAAATTTCGTCCAGCCTCGGTAAAAACTGCTAAATCTGATAACAATACTTTAGCTTGTTCTGCCATGTTGTTTAATTCTGCTACATTTTGTTCTAATTTTTGACGAATCGAAGAAGCTACTAATACCATGTGAAAATCATTTCCAGATTCTAAGACCTGCGTAATTTTTTCAATACTATCACCTGCCTTTTTGTAGGTTTTTGACCAACGCGCTTCTAGTTCTTTATTCTTTGCCAATTCGCTAGTACGCAATTCCTCACTATTAATGCTACCGCTCAATTCATTTAACTGTCCAAAATAAGCCTGAGAACTCTCACCAACACGATCGAAATCCTTTTTTAATTTATCATAGCGGTTCATGATGCCTCGCCACTCCTTTTCAAAATCTTTAGATACTTCTGGTATATTGGGGTTCTCTGCTGTTAAGGATTCCTTTGCTTCCTCCAAACTTTCTACCAAATTATTCGACAATTTCATTCGGTTTTTCTCAAAAGAGTTCAGATTCGATTTCAATACCTCTCCTTTTTTCAAAGCAGAATTAGTAGTCCGTGTTTTACACGAAAAAAACGTCAACCCAATAGTTAATACCAAAAAAGGCAATACCAATCGTTTCATCATATTTATTTTAAATTTATCAATTTTTACTCTTCTTCTTACGCTTAAGTAAACGAAAAGTCACTTGTTTTTAGCAATTCAAATATACCTTTTTTTACAAAGGTTATTAAAAAGTTCATATAGACAAGCCGTTGCCACACTTTTCTTGACATTTCTACAACATAGCGAACGTATTTTTATGTAATTTTGTACGTTAAAATGGAGTTCTGAACATTACCAGAACAATTATTAGAAAAGTAAAATTATGTTTCCAGAATACGATGTAATAGTAGTTGGTGCAGGACATGCAGGTTGTGAAGCCGCTGTTGGTGCTGCCAATATGGGTTCAAAAGTCATGTTGGCTACTATGAACATGCAAACGATTGCCCAAATGAGTTGTAACCCAGCAATGGGTGGTGTAGCCAAGGGTCAGATTGTGCGAGAAGTAGATGCATTGGGTGGATATTCAGGTATCGTTACCGATCATACGATGATGCAGTTTCGGATGCTCAACCTGTCTAAAGGACCAGCGATGTGGAGTCCACGGGCGCAGAGCGACCGAGCTAAGTTTGCTCGCAAGTGGCGCAATATGCTCGAAGCAAACCCCAATATTGACTTTTGGCAAGAAATGATTACTGGAATTATCGTCAAAGATGGAATGGCAAAAGGTGTGTATACCAGTATTGGTTTAGAAATTCCCGCAAAGTCCGTTATTCTGACCAACGGAACATTTTTAAATGGATTAATCCACATTGGTGAAAAACAATTTGGAGGCGGACGAGCAGGTGAACGTGCCGCTAAGGGTATCACTGAACAGCTAGTAGAACTAGGTTTTGAGGCAGGTCGGATGAAAACAGGTACACCCGCGCGTATTGATGGGCGTAGTCTCGATTGGTCGAAAATGGAAGTACAAGATGGTGACGAGATCGCAGGAAAATTCTCTTATACCGATACACCAAAATTAACGAAACAACATCCGTGTCATATTACTTATACGAATAAGAAAGTACACGAAATGCTCAAAACGGGCTTTGATCGCTCGCCCATGTTTAACGGACGTATCAAGAGTCTCGGCCCACGCTACTGTCCTTCAATAGAGGATAAAATTGATCGCTTTGCAGATCGTGAACGACACCAATTATTTGTAGAACCCGAAGGTTGGGATACTTGTGAGATTTATGTTAACGGATTCTCATCGTCGCTACCAGAAGATGTGCAATACAAAGCCATGCGCTTGATCCCTGGTTTTGAAAACGCCAAAATGTTCCGTCCAGGTTATGCGATAGAATATGACTTTTTCCAGCCGACACAATTGCGTCCGACCTTAGAAACACACCGCATTAGAAACCTCTTTTTTGCGGGTCAGATTAATGGTACAACGGGTTATGAAGAGGCAGCTTCACAGGGCTTAATGGCAGGAATCAATGCGCATTTATTGGTTAATGAAAACGATCCGTTTATCCTGAAACGCTCCGATGCCTATATTGGTGTACTGATTGATGACCTGATTACTAAAGGGACAACCGAGCCTTATCGAATGTTTACCTCACGGGCAGAATATCGAATTCTACTACGACAAGATAATGCTGATATTCGCCTGACTCCTTTGGCTCATAAAATTGGTATTCAAGGTTTGGAAGATCGACTAGAGCGCGTCGAAGCTAAAAAAGAAGCAGTCAAATCTATTGAAAAATACTTCCGTAGAACAAGTATTGATCCTGATTTGGTGAACCCGCTATTAGAAGCTAAAAATTCTTCTTTGCTCAAACAAAAAGTAAAACTCCATTCTGTTTTGGTACGTCCGCATATTGGCGTAGAAGACCTACAAGCGCATCTACCTGATCTAAAAACCTTTTTAGCACCCTACGATACGGAGACCGTTGGCTTAGCCATTACGAGTATGAAGTATGAAGGCTACATCAAAAAAGAAGAAGAAATGGTGGATAAAATGCTTCGCCTCGAAGCAGTCAAGCTCAATGAATCACTAGATTATCATGGCTTGGTGTCTTTATCTTCAGAAGCACGGGAAAAACTCACGCGCTTAAAACCGCATACGATTGGTCAGGCAAGCCGAATCAGTGGGGTATCACCGTCGGATATTTCGGTATTATTGGTACACATGGGGCGGTAAAGTAAATTATAGTTGTAGATAAAATATCAAAAAGCTGTTTTGAAATGATTTTCAAAACAGCTTTTTTAGGACGAGACAAAGTAAAGAATTTATTGAATGATAACTTTATGTTGCCAAATTTCATTATTATTGCTCAAAACAACGTAATAAATACCGCTTTCAAGTTGATGAGTAGAAATCGTATATGTATTGTCCCCTACATTAGTACGAATTACCTCTGCGTATACTTTTCGTCCTAGTAAATCCACCATTTCTAATTGTAATTGAGTATTGTCCATTCCGTTGAAACGAATATTTACTTGTTGCTGGCGACTGATAGGATTCGGAAAAACCTCTATATCTTTTATTTCTGATAAATTATTGGTAGAGGTCGTGCCACTATCAAATACTGTAAATGATCGGATAGGGAAGTAATCTTCACAAACGTACGCCTGATTGACCGGTCGAACCCTCCAATAATAAGTCTGTCCATCAATTAAATTTCCTTCAATTTTAAATTCATTTTCTTCAACTGTTCCTCTAAATTCTACAAAACTGAACACCTCAAATCGAGTAACTTCAACAATATATTCTTTTGCACTTTTAACCTTTCGCCAAGAAAGTATCTGATCTCCACTTCGATCCAAAAAACCTTCGTCTTCAGGTACTACGTTTTTTATATCTTCGGCTATAATAGGTCTAAAAAGAGGATTATTGTTCAGATAATAAGCTCGTTCTTCTTGTACAAACGTGCGCATTGCACCGATTTGTTCTTCTGAAAAATGAGACATACAAGCATCTGAAGCATAAGACATATAATACTGTCCGTCTGACTGAAACTTAACAGAATCAGGATCTAGTTGTACTCTGTTGCTAAAGTTTTCACTATTGCAACCCCATCGAAAACCTAAATAATCAGGTGGTGTATCACAAAAACCGTCTCCAGCATTTGCACAGTTTGAACCATCTACACGCTCAAAATTATCAGGTGCAGGCACACTAAAATTATCATTAGATTCTAAGGAGTTACTATCAAAATTATGAGGCAGTGAAAAAACATGACCCATTTCATGCGCCCAAGTTGTGGAACCAGGACCAATACAGTTTACAGCCAGTACAACTCGGTTGATCCAGAAAGCAGCATATCCACAGTTTCCAGCAGCTTCCTGCGCTATGTAGACATTGATGATATCAGGAAAATCTGTCTCGTTCATAATCTCGCTTCCTTCTTCAAATGATGCATGATTTTGCAATTGTGTACTATTGACGTAATTGATTTCATCTGTCAAATACAATCGAATGTTAGTAGGTTCAAACTGTTCTTGCAATTCACAAAAATCATTATACGCCCGATTAATATTATAATAACCAGAACCAGAATCTGTACCTACGATATGTAATTGAATAGGCACCCAAAGTTCTTCATCTGAGGAGCGTCGCTGATCTAAAGGGCGTTTTTGGTACTCCTTTAACCATTCTGATCGACCTTCAGGTGTACCACAAAAATGTGGTTTATCTTGCGCTTGAACCAATTGAATAGTTACGAAAAGCAGTAAAAGTGTTAGTATATTTTTCATTATTCTTATTATTGCAATTTTAGAAGATGTCATCATTCAGTAGTAGGATGACAATTTAAACAGTAGATGGTTGTGGGAATTCATACAAAAATAGTAAAGTACTAGCATAAGTTGCAAATTGATACTCGTTCTGACAAAATGAAGACGTAATATAATAAATATTAGTTCTTTAAAGTTTAAACCTACATATTCAAAAACCTAAAAAAATCCAATAATGAAATCAATATTTCCAATTTTTTTATTTGGTTTATTTATGTGTGCTTGTTCAAATAATGCGGATGTTGAACCTAACATAGATGCATCACAATTATCCAAATTGCGCATACAATTCAAATTTGATTCAGATCAAGAAAGGTTAAACAATCTAGGTGAACCAGCAATTATACCATCGGCAAATGCTACCCAAAGCCCAGTTTTTAACTCTATGAGTGCTGCTTATATAGAATTAGTTCCTTCCCAATTTACACAATTGAGAGAAGGAGCTGTTATATATGAAAGTCCAATGCAGCCGGCTCAACCCAACGAAGCTTTTCAAGATGCTATTATTTTTAATGAAGCCATTGTTGAAAATGAAAATATTGTCTTTTTAGAAATTCCTCTTAATGAAATTCCTGCAGGTAATTATGAATACGTTCGGGTATCTGTAACATATCAAAATGCAGATATTCGATTTAACCTAAAAAACTTACCCGCTCCACTACCAAATAGTTTAGACCATCAAAAAGGGACATTGGCTGGTTTTATAGGCTTTAATACTTACATTGAAAATACTACTGTGAAACATCAGTCTGTGGCTGTCAATGATGATAAAAGACAGGGATTTTGGTTATTTGAACCACAGCTAGATGCACCTTATCAGGAATTATATACGCAATATGCCAACTCGGACGGTGTACTAACAGGACAAGCACCAGAAGGAGCTACGACGGTCGTGAATCCATTAGCTCCCTTTGGAGTTGAACTGCCAGCGGGAACTTGCATCGTTACAGGAGCAATGACAAATCCGCTGAATATTACAAGTACAGAAACAGAAGATATATTGATGACCCTTTCCTTTTCAACCAATCAAAGTTTTGAATGGATTGATACGAATAATAATGGAGAATGGGATATTGATGTTTCGGCAAGTGAGATAGAACAAGTAGTTGATATGGGATTGCGTGGACTTCAAGTAAAAATAGACTAATATTTGCCAACAACTTCAATTAGTTTTTGATTGTTGTTTACGTATCTTTATCAGAATAAAATAGAAGATATGTTTAAAAAATATGGTACACTTTTTTTGCTGATAGCAGTACTCGGTTTCTTTGTTGGGAAATATCTCTATATGAAACCCAAATTTAATGATGGTGAAAGGGCACCTGATTTTACAGCACAAACTATTGAAGGAGAAAGTCTATCTTTAAAAGACTTGCGAGGAAAATACGTATTGATTGACTTTTGGGGAACGTGGTGTGGTCCATGTATGCAGGAAGTTCCTGATCTTAAAAAAATGTATGCACAGTTTGGTCAAACGGATAATTTTGAAATGGTGAGTATTGCACTCGAAAAGGAAGGGACAGAAGCTCGTTGGCAAAAAGCCATTCAACGATTGGGCTTAAATTGGGAAAACCATATTTTTGATGCCGTGACTAATTTTAAATTCTTAGATGCCAAAATCGCTTCCGAAACGTATGGAGTAAAAGAAGTGCCGACTAAGTATTTAGTTGATCCAGATGGATTTGTAATAGGAGTTAATTTGCCTTTCGAGGAAATGAACCAAATTTTAGAAAAGCAGTTAAAATAGTCTCTTCATTTCTTACCTTTACTGCATGAATCCTTTAGAAATCATTGCTACACTGACGGGACTTATATTCTTGATATTATTGATTCGTCAGAATATTTGGTGTTGGTTATTTGGTATTTTTTCTTCTTTTCTGAGTGTTTATTTATTTATTCAAGTTCAACTCTATTCGGAGGCGATGTTGTATGTGTTTTATGGATTGTTTGGAATCTATGGTTGGATCAAATGGTCAGATGTAGGAGGCGAAAAAATTGACTCTTTCCAAAAACTGCCTTTATCCCGTCATGCTACATTTATTATATTGGGTAGTATTTTAGCGTTTGGACTAGGTAAAATATTTGATACGTACACTGATGCAGACAAAACCTATATTGATTCGAGTACGACTATATTTAGTTTATTCGCTACCTTTTTAGAAGCTCATAAATATGTGTATGCTTGGATATATTGGATTATTATCAACGGAATTTCCACTTGGTTATACTATTCCAAAGATTTACAGATATACGCCGTGCTGATGTTTATTTACTTCGTGTTGTCTTTTGTAGGACTGTATTCTTGGGAAAAGGCATACAGAAAACAAAGCTGACCTTAGCCCTTTCTTTTACGCATTTCTTTTGGAAACAAACCTGACTTTGATTTCTTTTTAG
>JAHDFQ010000023.1:0-9337 GCA_020628085.1 Saprospiraceae bacterium | reverse complement strand
CCCTTTCTTTTACGCATTTCTTTTGGAAACAAACCTGACTTTGATTTCTTTTTAGGCATACCATTTTTATTCAGTTTGACCTTTGCATTTTCAGTAGAAGGGCAGCCTGTTTTACGATTGCAAGAACCTAAAGAGGTAGATATAAAGAGTGCAAAACTGGCGATAAAGATAAAACTTAGTATTTTTTTCATAATCAATAGGTTAAATATTCTTATGATTTTTTATTGTAAAAGGGCGGTTATCTGAGGAGAAATGAACTTTTATACAACGAACAAATTAAGTTATTCTGTACAAATGAACACTAAAATAGTGCTACAATCGGTTAATTTGATCTTTTTTTGACTAAAAATGAAAATTTAAGATCATTTTTGCAACGAAATCATTATTCGATAGTTATAGAAACTTGAACGCAAATGTTGTCAAAACCCTTATAAACACTAGCTTATTAAAATAAAAAGTACTATTAAAGTTTGTTTATATTAAAAATTGAATATACATTTGCGACCTTCTATTTTAAACCTTAAAAATTTCTGACATGAACAAAGGAGATTTGATTAACAAAATTGCTGAAGAAGCAAACTTAACGAAAGCTCAGGCAACTAGCGCATTATCTGCAACATTGAGTGCTATTTCTGGCACTTTGAAAGAAGGAGACAAAGCAGCTCTTCTTGGATTCGGAACATTTTCAGTAACTGCAAGACCTGCACGCGTAGGTAGAAACCCTAAAACAGGTGCAGCTATTGATATTCCTGCAAAGAATGTTGTAAAGTTCAAGCCAGGTAAAGAACTTTCTGAATCATTGAACTAAAAGTTTCGTGAGTTAACAAATAAGACGTTTACGAGAAAGGCTGCTACTCTTCGGAGTAGCAGCCTTTTCTCATTTATATGTTATTTTTTTAAAATTAATAGCCCTGCATTAAATATTGCTCACTGCCAATTTCAAGTTTGCTAAACGTACGTCGACCTGTAATATATAAATAAATTGGGCCTTTGTTCGTTTCAAATTCTACTTGATAGCGATCGTCCATAGCTCCTGCTGCTTCATCTTCTCGTTCTTTCCAGTTTTTGACGCTATATCGAGTTGTTTTATATTCCGAAACACCTTCTTCACTTAATTCCATCGTATGTAAATCAATAAAATATTGCTTCGTAATTTTGATTTTCTTTTCGAGTAAAGGTAAGCTATCTTGTGTTAGCGAATCTACAGTTGATAGTGGTGCTGTTTTAGGTAATTCCATTGTTTCATCTTCAATACTTTCCACCATTTCTTCGGTATTTTTTTTCTTCTTCTTAGCTTTGGATGGTTTATTTTTTTTAGGTGATTTTATTTTTTCTGTAATTTGAATTTCTTCTACAAAATCAATATAAGTACTATCTGAATATTGCATTTTTTGATGAATATTTCCAGGATTATACACTCTGAAATAGGGATAAATTTGCGTTCCCCAAATAGAATCTGTTTGTAAAATTTCAGTACGGTTGATACTCGTATAAAATTGCTTGTCGCTTTCTTTGACTTCTTGAGGCTTCTCTGGTAATAAGAAAATGATTTCTCCGTCATCACTCGATTTTTTAAACACCAAAGCATCTACGTATCCTTTTCCAACTAGGATTACTTTCAAATGCCCTTGCTGACGTGGATCACGAGCATTGAGGAGAGACAGAATAAACCCATATTCCGTTGTGTTGATGTTGTTGACATTATACAATCCTTTGATACCTTCACCAGATACATATAGGTTGTTTTGTGAAATTCCAAAAGAGTATTCGCCTGGCCCGAGTTCTTGGCTACCTTCGTTTGGTATTTCGAGCTGACTTGGTGTGAAGTTATATCCTATCAAATCATCCGGACTATTGAATTTTTTATCTGTTAAATAAGAATAAAAATCTCCTTGTGCCCAGAGATGAGATATCCCAAAAACTAGAATGAATAGTAAAAATTGCTTTTTCATAAATTGATATTAATTTCTTTAAACGTACACCAACTACATCATTATTTTATAAAGGCAGCTACTCTATTTTTCCCTGCCTTTGCTTTTTGATGTAGGCTGTTTTTATATTCATCAGGTTTGAGGGAAAGACAACGATTGAATGCTTCGATTGCTAATGGATATGCTTGTTGTTTTTCATAAATCAAACCCATTTGCAAAGCGGCATTACAAGCAAAAAAATAAGGTTCGTTTTGTCCTAGATCAACAGTTTGCTGATAATACTTTAATGCAAATTCATACTGTTTGAGTTGGTGTGTTATACGTCCCAAACGATAACGGTATTCCAGTTGATGTTTATTGCTATTAAAGTCATTTTCATTATATTGAATTAATTGTGTATACGCTTTTTGAGCATAACCACCATCAAATAATAATCGAGCTTTTAATAAGGTAGGATTGGGTGTTTCACCTTGTCTAGCTTCTCGTAATGCTGTTTTATCACCGTCTATGATAGCCAATCCCTTTGTTTTACACTCCTGCATATATTGATGATACATGGTTTCATTATCTCGTAAGAGGTGATACCACGCCAGTTTTTGGTAAGCTTCTTTAATATAGTTTTGACCTTGATAAATAGTCGTATATCGTTCCAAATAGAAATTAGCATCAATATCTTGTCGATATAACTTGGTTATACCCAACATGAAATCAAGATAATGAAAGGGATGATATACTGCATCTTTTGGGCGATGTTCAAGTAAGTGAATAGCTTCGTCATTTCGTCCTGTTCGCATAGCTACATTTGCCATGATGAAGCAAGCCAAGGGATTGTTTTTTGGTTTTAAATTAGCTGTTGAAACAACAGCCCAGGCTTCGTCGGTTTGATTTTTAAGGTGCAATAATAGCCAAGAATACATTACTATTGTTTCTTCTTCGAATAAGAAGTCATGGGTTTTAGCATAGTTGAGCACCTCTTCGATTTCCAATCGTCCTTGTTCAATAGTTCCAGCCATACCTCCCAATATCTTGACTCCAAACTTATAGTTGTCTGGAATCGTACCGAGTAGTGCATGCAAAATACCGAGACTTTTTTTATTGGCAATAAAGGAAGGGAATTTCTTTTGATTTTCTTTTAACTGTTTGTATGCTTTACTAATTTCGTTAAAAGCAGTTACATATTCTTCAAATTTTAAACGTGCTAAAGCCCATTGTAGACGGATTTCAGCTTGTGCATACAGATAATAAGGCGAATCTTTTGGACCTTGCTGAATTTTTTTAAGACGGCTTGATTTGTTTTTTTCTAAAATTTCAAATTCTGCTGATTCTTCATTGATAAACACAGTAAAAAAATCAATATAATTTTCAACGTGATAGACGATTAAGTTTTCAGGATCATTGATTTTAATCCAATCCAAGATAACACGAGTTTCGTCAAAGCGTAAACTCATAACTTTTTCGTATGCTTGTTGAGCCTCTGGCGTATACTCAAATCGTGGTGCTGCTAGAGCAGACACACATTGGAACAGTCCAACAATAACGAATATAAATAAATAAAATCGGCGCATGAATTAGTTTATTCTTTCTCTACCAACTGATAAATACTTTTAATATTGCGTCCTTGTTCATTATAATCTAATCCATATCCGACTACAAATTTATTAGGAATTTCAAAACCAACGGAATCAATATTTAAATCATGAACCAGCGCATCAGGTTTAAATAACAGCGTAACCAAACGAACCGACGCAGGTTTAAAACGAGCTATTGTTTTAAGAAAATGATGCATAGTTGTTCCCGTATCAATAATATCCTCCAAAATGATAATATGGCGTCCTTCTATGTTTTTGTCTAAACCAATAACGGTTTGCACTTGTCCCGTTGTAGCAGTGCCTTCATAAGAACTCAATTTAACAAAATTCAATTCACAAGCGATGGGACATGCACGTAGTAAATCGGCTGCAAACATAAACGCACCGTTGAGCACACTCAGAAAGATAGGATTTTTGTCTTTATAGGTTTCAGACAATTCAGTTCCCATATTCTCAATCCTTTGGTGTAAATCTGTCTCATTAATATAAGGACGAAATTGAAGATCAAGTATATTTATCAGATTAGTGGATATTGAGTTCACTATGGTTTAATTTTTATAGCAGCTATAATGAATTGATTGAAGTATTTTCTGCAAGTTACAAATACCTAATTGAAATTAGTCTTTAGATATAAATATCTGAATGAATAGTTGATATTCTACTGAAAAAAATAAATTAATGTTCCAAGTGCCTGCGCGTGATAACGTAAATTTTAAAGTACGGAAATAAATGCTTTATCCTCCCTTTTAGGAATCAGTATTACTGCAATGAATTCTGCATTTTTTTTACTCATTTTACCATCTGTCGCTATTATAATCGTTTGCCATTTTTACATATAAATATATCTGGAGACTCACCCAGATAAGTTAAAAATAAACAGGATGAAATTTCCATTGTCCCAACGTATTGTATTCTAAAGTAGGAGCAGGAATTTTTATCATATTGACGACTTGAAAAACCGTTTTCAAAAAACGATTTTTCGTTTTAATTCGGGTTAAGTCAATATCCAAAGACAAATAAAACTGCCGATACCTCGGAAACTCCTCAGAACTTAATTTGTAAATGGCATCACCTTCTGTCCAATTATTTCCAAAACCACCATATAAATTACCAGCACCATAACCAACTGCTACATTTAACCATTTAGGAATTTTAGAATGTTCATTTTTGGTAAAAGCATGAATATTTCCAGACAACCAGATCGTTTGAGCATTATAATCTTTCAGAAATGAAGATGGATAACTCGATCCAAAGAGTCGATTAGTATAACGTTCTAAACTAGATGAATCATTACCATCTACAGATAAAATTGGATCAGAAGAGTAATTAATGGGCGAAGAAGATACCTTCATAATGAATCGCTGTTCTTTCCAAAGTAATTCTTGACCTGCAAACAAACCACAACCTAGCGTATTGTAGGCAATATCTGCTACCGAAAAGCCCCACTTAGCAGAATGTGCATCTAATATTTCGATTGATCCTTGTAACAACGTTCCCATTCCTACACCGATCCACATAGA
The DNA here is from genome assembly GCA_020628085.1 of Saprospiraceae bacterium. GTDB lineage: Bacteria > Bacteroidota > Bacteroidia > Chitinophagales > Saprospiraceae > JAHDES01. Next base: position 4,297 of record JAHDFQ010000023.1, on the reverse strand, counting down.
CGTGCGTCGTTTCAATCCCATCCAACGAGCCCCCTCAAAAAATAAGCGACTTTGATTATAGGCACTGAAGGCATGACCAGCTTTGTCCATATCATTCCACTCACCACGATCATCATAAAACTGAAAAGACGTTTTTTCAAAATCCTTGTACCACAATTCATTCAAACCAATCATTGTCCCTGTATAAGTCGCTGCGCCTACTCCTGTTACCACCCAGAATCGTTTAGCGTGAAATTGATCTGCCTTTTCAAAAAAGGGTATTTTTTCTTGTTCTTGCGCTAGTAAAGTCACACAGAAAAAAGATAAGATACTGACCAAAATAATTTTAAAAAAGAAAGATACACGCATCAGAAACAAGAATTTTGAATTACAAAGTTAATTGTTCCTATATTTGAATGGTAATTAAACGAACATTCATTTTAGGAAATCATGATATGAAGCGTATTTTATACATTACTCTCGCCTTCATTGCAACCTACATTTTACTTATGGGAATGCTACTGATGCTTCAAAAAAAATTAATCTTCCTACCAAAATTGTTGCCACAAGATCATCAATTTCAATTTGACAAACCATTTGAAGAAGTATTTTTAAAAGGCGAAAATGCAATGATTAATGCACTTTTTTTCAAAACTTCAATGGAATCCAAAGGTGTCGTTTTGTATTTTCATGGTAATGCCGATAACCTGCAACGTTGGGGAAGGTATCAAGCTGATTTTACAAGCCGAGGTTACGATTTTTTTGCCATTGATTATCAAGGTTTTGGAAAAAGTACGGGTTCATTGGGAGAAGAAAATATGTACGCTGATGCGCAACTGGCGTATGATTGGGTAAATGAACGGTATCTAACATCAGATATTGTGATTTATGGACGTTCTCTAGGAACAGGCGTAGCAAGTTATTTGGCAACTCAGCAAGACGCTAAAATGCTAATTTTAGAAACACCGTTCAACAACATCAAAGGAGCTATGGAATATCGTTGGTATTGTCCAAGGATTTTGTTTGAATTGGATTATCAGTTTCCTAATGACGAGTATCTTCCTCAAATCGACTATCCAATATATATTTTTCAAGGAACAGATGACCAAATTGTACCTTATCGTTCTGCCGAACAACTCCTTCCTTTACTAAAAAAAGACGATCATTTTTTCACCATCGAAGGGGGAAAACATAAAAATTTGAATACTTTTGAGGAATATTATGAACATTTGAATCGCATTTTGAATCAGTAATGGGACAGAAGAATAAATTAAAACGTTTTGCAGACTTATTGACATTCCCAAATGTCTACGAAAATTTCACCACAAAAGTATTAGAACTCCACGGCAAGGACGGTGAAAAAATTGAAATGAAAGGAAAATGGGACGAAAATCATTTCAAAAATGGAAATCCGATCACTTTAGAGCTAGCTTGTGGTGGCGGTGAATATACGCTTGGACTAGCTCGTATGTATCCCAATCGCAACTTCATTGGTGTGGACATCAAGGGCGCACGTATCTGGAAAGGCGCACGAGTAGCTCTAGCTGATGAATTAAACAATGTTGGTTTTCTTAGAACCCGAATAGAGGTGCTTTCGCACTTTGTAGAACGTGGCGAAATTGAAGAAATCTGGATTACCTTTCCTGATCCGTTTCTGAGAGAAAGCAAATCGAATAGAAGACTCACTTCTCCGTTTTTCTTGAATGAATACCGAAAATTTATGCTGCCTGGTAGTATCGTTCACCTTAAAACAGACTCTCCTCAACTATATGAGTTTACATTAGAAACGTTGGAAGCATATCCACACGCTACCCTACTCTTTCACGATGATAATATTTATAACAAACCGCTTTATATTCCAGAATTAGAAATCAAAACTTTTTACGAGCACAAACACTTGGAAGATAATCGTTTGATTAAATATGTGAAGATTCGACTAGATTAGGATGGTTTCAACAATAACTCTATCTTTGCGCCGTGGCAAGAATAATATCCATAGATTACGGATTGAAGCGTGTTGGTTTAGCGGTTTCTGATCCATTACAGATCATTGCAACGGGCTTAGATACAGTTGCGACCAAAGATATATTTGACTATCTCAAAAACTATTTTGAAACTGAAGCAGTTGAATGTATGGTTGTAGGTGAGCCGATGCACTTGGATGGAAATCCAGCACAAATCGCACCACAGATAGAGACATTTATCAATAAAATAAAGAAGCTGTATCCTGATTTGAAAATTGCTCGTCAAGATGAACGTTTTACGTCTTTTGAGGCAAAGCAAGCCATTTTACAAAGCGGTGCAAAAAAGAAAAAACGGCAGGATAAAGGCTTGGTAGATAAAATAAGTGCTGTTATTATTTTACAAAATTATATGGAAAGCCAGCGAACATTTTAAAAGAAGATCAAGAACAATATGATTTTACCAGTTTATGCTTACGGACAACCTGTATTAAGAAAGATTGCTGTCGATATAGATAAAGATTATGAAGGTTTGGAAAAACTATTAGCAGATATGTGGGAGACCATGTATCATGCTCAAGGTGTTGGTTTAGCTGCGCCACAAATTGGAAAAGCTATTCGGATTTTTCTGGTAGATACCATCCAAATGGAAAAAGAAGACGAAGAAGGAGAAAAGAAAGAAAAAACGGGTATTAAACGTGCTTTTATCAATGCTCACAAGATTGAAGAAGGTGGCGAGCCGTGGAGTTACGAAGAAGGATGTTTGAGTATTCCTGATATTCGAGGTGAAGTTAGTCGTCCTGCACAGATCAAGTTGCGCTACATGGACGAAAATTTTGTAGAACATGAAGAAGTTTTTACAGGTGTCAATGCACGTGTGATCCAACATGAATACGATCATATTGACGGTATTTTGTTTACGGAACATTTAAAACCGCTCAAACGTCGATTAGTCAGACGCAAGCTTGAAAACATCAAAAAAGGTAAAGTTTCTGCTGATTATCGAATGAAATTTGTACGGTAAATTAACCTTTAAAAAGTCTATTTGGGAGAACTAAATAGACTTTTTTGTTGTCTATAATTTTGGTACTTTTACACTTTAATACTACACGATATGAATAATACTTTTGCCATTTCCCACCATTTTAGTTAGCGTTTCAGCTTGCTTTTTAGTTAATTAAGTGTTCAAACCAATTGTAATTAATATAAATTGAGTCAATAAAGTGACTTAATTTACATTAATTGAGAAATAGAAATTCAAAAAATCATCATACCATGATTGATAAATTAGAAGCGATACAAGATAAATATTACTACTTAGAAGAACAGTTATCTGATCCAGCTGTCATGTCGGATATGGATCGTTATATGAAAATTAGTAAGGAGTATAAAGATTTGGAGGAAGTGGTTCAAACTTATAAAACCTATAAAAAGGTATTGAGTAATATAGAAACCAGCCAAGAAATGTTAAAGGATAATGATCCTGAAATGCAAGAAATGGCAAAAATGGAACTCGACGAACTCAATCCTAAGAAAGAGGAGCTTGAAGAAGCCATCAAGCAATTGATGATTCCAAAAGACCCAGAAGACGAGAAAGATGTAATTTTTGAGATTCGCTCTGGAACGGGTGGAGACGAGGCTAGTATTTTTGCAGGCGATTTGTATAGAATGTATTCTAAATATTTCAGCACACAAGGCTTCAATGTAGAGGTCATTTCTATTAATGAAGGAACCGTTGGGGGATACAACAAACTCGTTTTGGAAATTACGGGTAACAATGTGTACGGAAAACTCAAATTTGAATCGGGCGCACATCGGGTTCAGCGAATTCCACAAACAGAATCACAAGGTCGAGTGCATACGTCGGCTGCAACAGTGGCTGTTTTTCCAAAACTAGAAATGGAAGACCTCGACATCAAAAAATCAGACTTAGAACGTCAGACCTTCCGTGCGAGTGGTGCGGGTGGACAGCATGTCAATAAGACGGAATCAGGTGTTCGATATATTCACCTTCCAACGGGTATTGCCGCTGAAAGTACAGATGGACGTTCGCAGCATAAAAATGCAGATATTGCCATGACTCGTTTATATCAAAAGATATACGATGTTCAAAAAGAAGCACATGACTCTAGTGTTGCTCAAAAACGTAAATCCTTAGTCGGAACGGGTGATCGCTCTGGAAAAGTCCGTACCTATAATTATCCGCAAAATCGGGTAACGGATCATCGACTCGAAGGTGATGTTAAAAACTTCAATCTTCAATACGTGATTGAAGGTGATATTGACGGTATTATCGAAGCCTTACAAGTTGCCGAGAACGCAGAAAAAATGAAAGCAGAAGTAGCGGAGGATTAAAA
>JAHDFQ010000239.1 GCA_020628085.1 Saprospiraceae bacterium | reverse complement strand
TACTATCGTATTTATTTAACTATCTTAGGAAAAACCATCCTTAAAATCCATAAAATGTTGGTTCATTTACCTAATTTTAGGCGTTCATCAAAACCATAAAATTTGGCAACACAACCCAATCAGCGTATCATTCTTGGATTAAAAGTAAAGCAGTTACGCCTAGATAAAGGCTTATCTTTCAAAAATCTTTCTGAATCTACAGGGATGTCCGTCTCTTATTTAAACGAGATTGAAAAAGGTAAGAAATATCCTAAGAAACAGAAAATTCAACTACTTGCCAAAGCTCTTGAAACGACCGAAGCCGCGCTTACTTCCGATCAATTGACACATGGTTTAGCACCCGTTGGGGCACTCCTGCAATCCAATTTTTTAAATGAATTACCATTGGATTTATTTGGAATTGACCTGTCTAAAGTGGTCGATATTGTGGCAAACGCTCCATTGAAAGTTGGCGCATTTATTTCTACTTTAGTAGAGTTGTCGAGAACCTACCAAGTTCGAGAAGAAAATTTTTATTTTCGAGCATTACGAGCCTATCAAGAGTTACATAATAACTATTTTGAGGATATAGAATCAGAGTCGGATCGCTTTGTAAAACTGTACGATATTCCAATTGGTGAAGCGGTTGAAATGGAGTTACTCGGGAATATTTTAAAAGAACGTTTTGGTTATGAAATAGTAGAAGGCGGATTAGATAAATACCCAGAACTGAGTCATTTGAGGTCTGTTTTTATTCCTAAAAGCAAGCAGTTACTATTGCATAGCAAACTCAATGATATGCAGAAAGCTTTTCAGCTAGCGAAGGAATTGGGTTTTGGATTTTTGGGTCTAAAAGAGCGACCTTATACCTCTAGTTTCCATAAAGTCAACTCTTTTGAAGAGGTTTTGAATAACTATAAAGCAGGTTATTTTGCGGTAGCTATTTTGGTTAATCGAGAATCGTTTGTTCGAGATTTGAAACATTTTTTTAATCAAAACAAATGGGATTCTAAATTACTAAAAGCATTGACTGAAAAGTATCAAGCCTCACCCACAGTTTTGTTTCAGCGGTTCAATGTGCTACCTAAATACTTTGGTTTAGAAAATTCGTTTTTCTTACGATTTTTTCATAATCTGCCTAGTGACCAGTTCGTTATCAACAAAGAGTTACATCTCAATCGTAAACACCGTCCTCATTCTAATGGATTGGATGAACATTATTGTCGTCGTTGGTTGTCGCTTTCGCTATTAAAACAATTAAAACAAGAAAAAATAGATGAATCTTTACGAGAACCTATTTTTGGGATTCAACGATCTCAATATATTGGAACAAACGACGAATACATTTGTGTGACTATGGCACGACCATCTTATCCGACACCCAACCGAAATGCAAGTATCACAATCGGTGTTTTGATAGATGAAAATGCGAAAAAAACCATTAAGTTTTTAGATGACCCTGATATTCCGAAAATGCAGGTCAATGTTACTTGTGAACGCTGTGCTTTATCAGACTGTGTGGATCGAGCGGTTGAACCTACGGCTATTCAACGTCGAGAACGCCAACTATTAATTGAAAATAGATTAAAGAAATTGTTCAAATAAACCAACTAAATCAATAGTTCACTGGTCTTTACAGTAATTATTATTATTGATTTCAAAACTTTAATTATATGAATGTTTTAAAGTATATTCTTTTGATGTTGGTAGCGTCAGTGATTGTTTTAGTATCTTCTTGTAAAAAAGACGATATCATTACCGATCCAGTTATTTTTTATGATGACCGTACTACGGTTCTACAATATCGTTGTATAAATGACGATATTGAATTTTTTGTAGATGCCCTCAGTGATACGACAAACCATATCGGAGGTGAATATCCTAACGTAGATTTTTGTGGTATATCCATAGATTACAATAATAATGGTGTTTTAGATGCTAATATTGATTTACAAGTCAGTCAATTAGCAGATGAACGTATGTGTGTGAGTTATTTGTTAAGCCAAAACTCATCAACGCCTTGTGAATTTTATAGTGATGTAACAGGAGAAACCAAGTTTTCATCTACTATAAACTCAACGGAACCCCACATGAATTATACCATAAGAATCCCTAAATCAAGAATTTCTGAAAATAACGTTTCAAACTTATCTATCAGGTTACATAACGCAGAAACAGGATTTGAATTTATACCCAGAGAACAGGACTATTTTACATCAACAATTGAGATAGAATGGTAAATATTTCCTAGTTTAGATTAGTTTTTATAAAAAACAATCAAAAACCACTGTACGGGAGCACGTGAGTACATGAACACCTGCGCACATGAACACTTTAACACGATAAAAAACATGAAAAAAATAACATTGATCCTCTTTGCAGTTCTCTTTTTAGGAACGATACAAGCACAAAAAGACATTACATTAGAAAATCTTTGGCAAAATTATACCTATTATGCCAAGTCCGTTCCTGGTTTCAATTTTATGAATGATGGGAAACATTATACTCGTCTGGAAGAAAATAAAATCAATAAATACGATCTGACGACAGGTGCTTTTGTAGAAACGATTTTAAGTGGAGAAGCTATCAAAACAAGAGGTGGATTCAATGGTGAAATTGGAAATTATACTTTTCATACAGATGAATCAAAAATTGTGATTGAGTCCGAAAGAGAATCCATTTATCGACGTTCGTCTAAGGCTTATTTCTATGTATATGATCGGCAGACAAAGAAATTGACGCCCATTTACGAAGAGGATAAAATAATGTATGCGACACTTTCACCTGACGGAAAAAAAGTAGCCTATGTTTGGAAAAATAATTTGTATTATTTTGATATAGCAGAAGGTATCACGCTCCCTGTGACGATGGACGGTGAAATGAACAAAATCATTAATGGTGGAGCAGATTGGGTGTATGAAGAAGAATTTTCATTTGCAAAAGCCTTCGCTTGGTCGTCAGATAGTAAAAAAATTGCATACTATCGCTTCGATGAAAGTGCCGTTAAAGAATTTACAATGACCAATTACAAAGGTGGTTTATATCCCGATTATGAGACGTTCAAATATCCGAAAGTAGGAGAGGACAACGCCAAAGTTTCTATCCATATTTTTAATATTGAATCGGAAAAAGGGACAATGGTAAAAGTATCAGATAAAATCGAATATATTCCACGAATCAAATGGACAAAAGCCCCAAATAACTTGGTCGTTTATACGATGAACCGTCACCAAAATGAATTGGAATTATTAGTGGCAAATGCTTCCACAGGTGCGACTAAAACCCTACTAAAAGAAACCAATCCTTATTATATTGATATTACGGATGATATGACCTTTTTGGAAGATGGGAAACACTTTGTTTGGACATCCGAAAAAACAGGGTTCAATCATATTTATTTGTATGATATGAGCGGTAAAGAAGTGCGTGCTTTGACGAAGGGCGATTATGATGTGACGGCTTTTTATGGTGTAGATGAAGTTAATGATCGAGTATTTTACCAAGCAGCTAAAGTCAATGCCATGCAGCGAGAATTATACTCCGTTGGCATGAAAGGTAAAAAGACAAAACAGATTAGTACCCAAAAAGGAACCAATCGAGCGCAGTTTAGCAGTACATTTGATTATTATGTTAATACGTATTCTAATATCAATACACCAGCCACATATACCGTATACAACCGTGCAGGAGACGTCATTCGAGTCATTGAAGACAATCAAAACATGAAAACAACCCAAAAAGAATTTGGGGTAACTAATGTAGAATTTATTAAAACTCCAAGTGGTGGTAAAGCTGAACTAAATGGTTATATGATTAAGCCGCCTAATTTTGATACTAATAAAAAATATCCTGTCTTGATGTATGTTTATGGTGGTCCAGGCAGTCAAACGGTCAATGATGCTTGGGGTGGACAGAACTATTGGTGGTTTCAAATGCTAGCTCAACAAGGTTACATCGTAGTAAGTGTAGACAATCGTGGTACAGGGGCACGTGGGCAAGAGTTCAAGAAAATGACTTATCTACAACTCGGTAAATATGAAGTCGAAGACCAGATTGCCGCAGCTAAACATTTAGGTGCAATGGATTATGTGGATGAAGATCGAATTGGGATTTTCGGGTGGAGTTATGGTGGCTATATGAGTTCACTTTGTTTGTTCAAAGGCAACGATGTATTCAAGGCCGCTATTGCTGTTGCACCTGTAACGAGCTGGCGTTGGTACGATACGATTTACACGGAGCGTTATATGCGGACTGAAGCTGAAAACCCAGAAGGTTATGCCGATAATTCACCCGTTTATTTTACAGATATGTTGAAGGGTAACTATCTGTTGGTACATGGAAATTCAGATGATAATGTCCATTTTCAAAACTCAGCCGAAATGGTCAATGCTTTGATCGATTCCAATAAACAGTTTGATACCTATTTTTATCCCAACCGAAACCATGGTATTTATGGTGGTGTTACTCGTTTGCACTTATACACTAAAATGACAAATTTCTTGAAAGAGAAGTTATAAAATTATACTAAAGTGAAGAGGTGACTCAAGTCACCTCTTCACTAACGGATAGATAAAAATGAAGATGTAGTCTAGTACTAAATCTTCATTTTTGTTTTAAACCAAGTAAGATCATAACTGTTTCTAGGTAAAAACAATTATGGAACTCAAAACAATCGGCATTGCTTTCCTCATTACTATTTCAATTGGATTATTCGCCTTTCAAATCAATCATATGGAACCTCAAATTACAGCAGTAGAAACTAAAAACGTGCTTGGAACTAAACTTCAAAGCTGTTGTCTTGATCCCGTTACAGGTTTCTTTAGAGATGGATTTTGTCAAACCAACGCACAAGATTATGGAACACATGTCGTTTGTGCCCGAATGACAAGGGAATTTTTGGATTATACCTTAGCGCAAGGAAATGATTTGTGTACGGCAAGACCTGAATATCGATTTCCAGGTCTCAAACCAGGCGATAAATGGTGTTTGTGTGCCGTGCGTTGGAAAGAAGCGATTCAAGCTGGTGTTGCACCGCCTGTAATCTTGGAAAGTACGCACGAAAAAGCATTAGAATATGTGACTTTGGAACAATTAAAAGCACATGAGGAGATAAATAAATAGAAGGCATATCAAAATGCCTTCTATTTTATACTA
>JAHDFQ010000022.1:7120-40188 GCA_020628085.1 Saprospiraceae bacterium | reverse complement strand
AAAAGAAAAGAAAAGAAAAGAAAAGAAAAGAAAAGAAAAGAAAAGAAAAGATTTTTTTGGTTAAGACCTTTCATTTCAATTTTTAGCCTTCTAGTTTTGTTCCCTGATTCAAATATAAAAGATATTTGATATAAGTGCAAGTCCTTTTTTGGTTTGATATAAACTTTAACATTTTACTTACACCACACTTTTCTCAATCTCCTCAATAATTTGATGCGCTAATTTTAAAGCATTAAAGCCGTCTTTAATACTCACAATGGGACGGGTATTTTCACGAATACTTTTTGCAAACAGTTCCAATTCCATTTTGATGGCATTGCTGGGTTCTGCTTTGGGGGTTTTGATTTGTATGAGTTTGTCGCCCTTTGGAGTAGGTAGTTCTACGAAGCTATCTAATGATTGAAGGTTAGATGCTGTTTTGTCATACAAACGAATAACCTCGGATTTCTTTTCCAGAAAATCAATACTGATATAAGCATCTTTCTGAAACAAGCGGACTTTACGCATCTGTTTCATCGAAATACGACTAGCAGTCAAATTGGCCACACAGCCATTTTCAAATTCAATCCGAGCATTACTAATATCGGGTGTATCACTCACCACCGCTACGCCACTCGCATTTATTTTTTTTACTTTCGATGGTACCATACTCAATAATATATCCAAGTCGTGAATCATTAGGTCTAGTACAACAGATACATCCGTTCCACGAGGATTGAACATGGCGAGTCGGTGGGCTTCAATAAACTTGGGATTCAAAGGTGTATCGCCCAAAGACAAAAAAGCAGGGTTGAATCGCTCGACGTGTCCTACTTGTACTTTTACACCATGTTGCTGACTCAATTCCAATAAAATTTGTCCTTCTTCAATGGTATTCGTCAATGGTTTTTCTATGAAAACGTGTTTTCCTTTTTGAATAGCGAGCTTGGCGAGTTCAAAGTGTGTAATCGTGGGTGTAATAATATCAACCACATCCACAGCGTCTATTAATTCATCAATATCGGTAAACCTTTTGACACTATAAGAATTTATTGCCGCAGTTGCGTTATCCTCATTCGGGTCATAAAAACCGACCAATTCATAATCATCAATCATCTGAATGCACTTCAAATGTATTTTTCCTAAATGTCCAACTCCTAAAACACCTATTTTCATCATTATCTATCTATGTTGTTTCCACAAAAGTATCAAAATCTAATTTTCTGTAACAATCAAAACTTTCTTACCAACAACTTTATAAGTTTTTAATATAAAAAAACCATCATCTTACGGTAAATCGCTACTTTTGCAACACATTTGAAAATTTAAGTCAAATGGTGACTACAGTCATCATTTGACTACGAGTAAATTTAGTTTATTACCAGTTTTCTAAAAGCTATACCAATCTTATGGCAAGTATTCAAGAACTTCAAAAAATCGCTTCTCAAGTAAGACGTGATATTATCCGTCAAACCCATTTAGCGTCGAGTGGTCACCCTGGTGGATCATTGGGTTGTGCAGACTTTTTTACCGCTTTATATTTTGAGATTATGTCACACGACAAGTCTTTTAATATGAATGGAAAAAATGAAGACATGTTCTTTCTATCCAACGGACATATTTCGCCTGTTTGGTACAGTGTGTTAGCACATGCAGGTTATTTTCCCAAAGCAGAATTGGCAACCTTCCGAAAATTAGATTCTCGTTTGCAAGGACATCCAGCCACACATGAAGGTCTGCCTGGTATTCGGGTAGCTTCTGGTTCACTCGGTCAAGGTATTTCTGTGGCTATAGGTGCAGCGATGGCGAAGAAAATGGACGGTGATGATAAGTTGGTTTATGTACTAACGGGTGATGGTGAACTTCAAGAAGGACAAATCTGGGAATCTGCCCTTTTCGCACCGCATAATAAAGTAGATAACTTAATTGTAACGGTAGATTGGAATGGTCAACAAATTGATGGCCCAACGAGTGAAGTCATGCACTTAGGTGATTTACCTTCAAAGTGGGCTGCTTTTGGTTGGGAAGTATTGCAAATGGAAGGAAACGATATGGAATCCGTTGTCAACACCTTGAACCATGCCAAGGAGCTAACAGGTAAGGGTAAACCAATTGCGATTATGATGCATACCGAAATGGGTTATGGAGTTGATTTTATGCAAGGGACACACAAGTGGCACGGTAAGGCAACTAATGAGGAACAGACAGCCGATGCACTTTCTCAATTAGAAGAAACATTGGGTGATTATCCTGTGTAAAATTTTTGTAGAATAGGCTTTAGCCTATCAGGTGATTAATAAAATTGCATAGCAACTTCAATTAAAAAATAATGTTAGAAAATATAGTAAGTACAGAAAAGAAAGCGACACGGGATGGGTTTGGGGCAGGATTGTTAGAAGTCGGTCAACAAAACGATCAAGTCGTAGCCTTATGTGCGGATTTGATTGGTTCTTTAAAAATGAATGCGTTTATTGATGCGTTTCCAGATCGCTTTATTCAAGCGGGTATTGCAGAAGCCAATATGATTGGAATGGCAGCAGGTTTAGCGACCGCAGGTAAAATTCCATATACAGGAACATTTGCTAATTTCTCCACAGGTCGGGTGTATGACCAAATTCGTCAGTCCGTAGCTTATTCTCATAAAAACGTGAAAATTTGTGCTTCACACGCAGGTTTAACTTTGGGTGAAGACGGTGCAACCCACCAAATTTTGGAAGATATGGGTATGATGAAAATGTTGCCAGGCATGACGGTGATTAATCCTTGTGATTATAACCAAACTAAAGCAGCTACGATTGCCATCGCTAACCATGAAGGTCCTGTTTATCTTCGTTTTGGACGACCAAGCTGGCCAGTTTTCACACCTGCGGATCAGACTTTTGAGATCGGGAAGGCAAATATGATGAACGAAGGAACCGACGTCACTATCGTTGCAACAGGACATCTCGTTTGGAATGCTGTAGAAGCAGCAAAAACCCTAGCAAAAGAGGGTGTTAGCGTAGAACTGATTAACATTCATACCATCAAACCATTAGATGATGAGGCTATTTTGAAATCTGTTGGTAAAACGGGTTGTATAGTCACCGCAGAAGAACATCAAATGCACGGTGGATTAGGTGATAGTGTTGCTCAATTATTAGCTCGTAAAATGCCAACGCCTCTAGAAATGGTTGCCGTCAATGATTCGTTTGGAGAAAGTGGAAAACCTGCTGATTTATTGGTCAAATATGGTTTAGCTCCTAAAAATATTGTAGAGGCAGTTAAAAAAGTGATGAAGAGAAAATAATCCTTGATTTATTAACGCATAACATTTTAACGAGTAACCATTAGGTCATAAATTTACTCGTTAAAATGTTGGTATGTTAAAATGTTATAGAAGAACATGAAATTCGGAACAAAAGTAATACATGCAGGCGTTCACCCTGACTCTGCGACAGGTGCAGTAATGACTCCAATATACCAAACTTCCACTTATGCACAGAAAGAACCAGGGAAGCATAATGGATTCGAATACGCACGTACACAAAATCCTACTCGTTCGGTTTTAGAGGCTAACTTAGCAGCTTTAGAAAATGGAAAAGCAGCCATCTGTTTTAGTAGTGGTTTGGCAGCTATGGATGCGATTATTAAGCTATTTAAATCAGGGGATGAAATTATTTCCGTAAATGATTTATATGGTGGTTCTTATCGTTTGTTAACGAAGGTATATGCACCGTTTGGCATCAAATCTAAGTTTATAGACTTATCCAATGCAGCAGATTTAGAAAAACATATTACTAACTCTACAAAGCTGGTATGGATAGAAACACCAACCAATCCAATGTTAAATATTGTGGATATTAACGCTATTTGTGCGATTGCCAAAAAGCATAATATACTGGTTTGTGTGGATAACACTTTTGCATCACCTTATTTGCAAAAACCTATTGATTTGGGTGCAGATATGGTTTTACATTCAGCTACTAAATATTTAGGTGGTCATTCGGACGTGGTACATGGTGCAGTGGTTGTAAATAGTCAAGAATTAGCAGATCGTTTATTCTTTATCCAAAATGCTGTAGGTGCTGTTCCTGGGCCACAGGATTGTTTTTTGGTATTGAGAGGTATTAAAACTTTACATTTAAGAGTCGAACGGGCGTGTAAAAATGCAAAGAAAATTGCTAAAATGCTAGAGGCACATCCAAAGGTAAATCGAGTAAATTATCCTGGCTTTAAGGAACATCCTGGGCATAAAATAGCTAAAGTACAAATGCGTGATTTTGGAGCAATGGTATCTTTTGACTTGAAAAAGGATACTTTTGAAGATGCTAAAAAAGTATTGAGTAACACAAAAGTGTTTACATTAGCAGAGTCACTGGGAGGGGTAGAATCATTGATCGGTCATCCTGCAAGTATGACGCATGGTTCTATTCCTAGAAAAGAACGTTTGAAAGTCGGATTGACGGATTCTTTGATTCGTTTGAGTATAGGGGTGGAAGATGTGGATGACTTAGTGAATGATTTGGAAGAAGCATTGGCTAATTTGTAAAAATTTATCAATGTAATAGAAAAGTGCAGCTTCAATGTGTTACAAACATTTGAAGCTGTTTTACGTTTGACAATGCAATGATAATTTAGTGTAAAGAGTATCGTTTCTTTAGAGTAATATCATATCTATTTACAAAATAATAATATGTCAAGAAGTTTATTAAGTTTAGTATTATTCCTTTTTTCAAGTGTTATTTCCTTCGCCCAAAAGAAAGTCCAGTGGACTGCGGATCTAGTAATAGACGAACAGTCTTTTCAGGATACCCCACCTAACTTAGCTGAAGATCAAGTTCAGGAAATGTCTTTTCAGACAACTTATGACTTTGCCTACCAAATGACGAATGCACAATTTATGTTTACTAAGAACTTCAACAAGTATGTTGAAGCCTATTATTTACCAACAATGAGTTGGATAGAAGAAGGTGATGAGAAATTGACATCGGAGCTACTATTGTTGGCGAATTTACAATTTGATATGTCGGAGTTGTTTGCTAGAAAGTTTAGAAAAGAACTGTATGAACGTAAGAAACTAGGTTCTGCTGCTAATTTTTATGATCTAGCTCATGCGGAAGTGAGTAATGAATATTCAAAACTCAATGCAGAAATCAATAGTCAATTAAGAATCAGCAATGATTGGAGTTCGACCATATCTGACTATTCTAAAAAGATAAACAGTGAAATCAATGAGTTGTATGAATACTGCAAAACGTGTAAACCCGTAAAGAAAAAGAAGAGAAAATAAACCCATAGATTCATTAGAATTGATCTATCCTATTAAAAAAATACAATGAAAGTTACAGAATATTTTGAAAAAGCGGCTGGAAAAACATTGATTTCTTTTGAAGTCTTACCCCCATTAAAAGGTGGTAGTATGGAAGCTATTTTCAATACATTGGATCCTCTAATGGAATTCAAACCACCTTTTATTGATGTGACTTATCATCGTCAAGAGTTTGTGTATAACAAACGAGAAAGTGGTTATTATGAAAAAACGGCTATTCGTAAACGTCCAGGAACCGTAGGTATTTGTGCGGCTATTATGCACCGCTACGGTGTAGATGCTGTTCCGCACTTGATTTGTGGTGGTTTTACAACGGAAGATACAGAAAATGCACTTATCGATTTGAATTTCTTGAACGTGCAGAATGTACTTTGTCTGCGTGGAGATGCTCAAAAATTTGAAGGGAAGTTTATTCCTGAAAGAGGTGGGCATAAATATGCTATCGACTTAATTCATCAAGTTAATGATATTAATAATGGTAATTATTTAGATGGTACGATTGTAGACGGTGCCAAAACAGATTTTTGTATCGGAATTGCGGGTTATCCAGAAAAGCATTTTGAGTCTCCAAATCCGATGATGGACTTAGAATTTACCAAACAAAAGATTGATGCTGGCGGGGATTATATCGTCACTCAGATGTTTTTTGATAATCAAAAATACTTCGACTACGTGGATAAATGTCGAGCAATGGGTATCCATGTTCCTATCGTGCCAGGGCTTAAACCTATTACTAAAAAATATCAGCTGAATAGCTTACCCCGCTTATTTTTCGTGGATATGCCTGATGCTTTGGTCAAAGATTTGATGAAGGCTAAGGACAATGCTGCTGTAAAAGAAATCGGAATTGAATGGTGCATTCAACAATCCAAAGAACTCAAAGAACGTGGTGTTCCATGTTTACACTACTATACGATGGGGGACTCGGAGACGATTCGAAGAATTGTAGAGGCGGTTTATTAAGTTTGAAGTCAAATGGTGACTACAGTCATCATTTGACTAAAACACCTAAAATATTGTAACAATGACTTTTGAAGCTAACGAAATTTACCATATTTATAACAAGGGCAACAATAGCCAAGTTATCTTTCCGCAAGAAAGAAATTATATCTTTTTCTTACAAAAAATGCGCAAAGAGCTTCTACCATACTGCTCATTTCTTGCCTATTGTTTGATGCCAAATCACTTTCATTGGTTGGTCTACATGAAACCTGAAGGATGTACATTGAGTAAAATGATTAAACCAACTAAAACAATACCTTCTTCTTTTCAAAAAAAGCAAAAGCATAATAGACAACAAAATATGAGTCAAGGAATAGCTATTTTGCTAAGAAGTTATACTAGAGCTATCAATAATCAGGAAAATCGAACAGGCTCATTATTTCAAATTGGTACGAAGGTGAACAACGATTGGGATATGGATGCTTTCATTCATATAGATCAAGAATCTACCTTTTTCAAATTTTCAGATGGTATTCAATATGCAAGAGTTTGTATGAATTATATTCATCAAAATCCTGTTAAAGCAAATTTGGTTAAAAAACCTGAAGACTGGTTATACTCTTCCGCATCTGATTATGCTGGACTACGAAATGGCTCGCTTTGCAATCGAGACTTAGCATCTAAAATAGGTTTGGTGTAAAGTACAGTCAAATGATGACTTCAGTCACCATTTGACTTCAAACTTAATAAAACTCTTTACTTTCTCTTCCAATAAAATAATTGGCAATCCAGCTATAAAAGAATATCCCCAACCCAAAGACGATCATAAATGGCTGCAACGCAGGTATAAAAATAACTCCAAAGCCAATCATTCCTAAAGCAATGGCATAATACGTCAATGATTTTCGAGCTTGACTCTCTGGATGTGTATTAAATAAACCACTGGTAGGAATTGTCATTAACACACCAAAAATTCCTAAAATAAGCAGCATACTATTGGACATCATCCAACCCAATAGCAGGGTGACAATTCCAAAGGTAACCACCAGTCCAACGGCTGTTGAAGCCAAACGTTCATCATCATCCAAGGCATGCTTACCCAAGGGATGTAATCGTAAAAAAAGATTAGAAATAGGCTTGGCAATCCAGGAAGAAAACACAAAAATAATGTAAGCAAAAATTAATGGATAGAGCAATGGCGCCAATGCAGGATAGCTATCTAAGGCCGCTAAAAGCAGTCGATAAATCACATACGCACCAATAACAATAGCCCATTGATTATTTGAAGTTTGCTTGCTCATCCAAAGGAAATATTTGAGAACGCCCCGATACAAATAATTCTTTCCTTTAATGGCTTCTTTTAAACCTGTTCTGGCAAATTTAAAAGTAGGATCAAGTCGCAAGGCTTCCTTGAAATGCTCAATGGCAGCATCATATTGATCATTCTCCACAGCAACCCAACCTTTATTAGTATGTGAAAACGCATTCTCAGGTGCTTTATGCAGCGCATAATCTAAGGTTGCACTTGCTTCATCTTTTCGATTAAGCTGAATAAGTGCTTGCGCCCGTAAATTGATGAGGTCAACATGTTCTGCATCTATTTCCAAACCTTGTTCCGCATGCTGCAATGCAGCGTTCCAGTCTTCTTCATACAAATCAATTGTTCCCAACAAATGGTAAAACGGAGCATGATTGGGGTTGAGTTGCAGACCCGCTTCTACTGCTTCACGAGCTTCCACACTTTTTTTATTATAATAATAGGCTTGTCCTAAAAAGCTATACAGTTCTGGAATTTCTGGCTCTAATTGGATCGCACGTTTAGCAACTTCCAAAGCTTCTGCAAATTGTCTTTCCTGTAAATAACAGTTCGATAGCAATGCAAAAGCGAAGGGATTTTCAGGATTCTGCGCCAGTTCTTTCCGAAATTCCGCAATGGCTTCCTTCGTTCTATTATGGCTCATCAACTGCCGACCTCGTTCATAATGTGGATTCATGCTTACGATAATTTAATAAATAGACGATTATTGTCAACGTCTAAACTGGTTAACAAATCAACAAGTAACCAATAACTGAAGTTGCTTTGCTACTTACTTCTTAATATTCAAAAAATCTAAAATATCGTCGTACAAACCTGCTTCGTTAGAAAACAGGGCATAGTTTTTAGCGGTATTGAACCATTCTTTAGTACTGGCTTTATGCCTACTAACTGCCTTTTCAATATCTTTGGTATTAATTGGAACAGCTTTTCCTTGACGAATGGATTCATCAAGTTTTGATTCAATCGCAATATCAATGATCGCATCAATATCTGCCCCTGAGAAGTCCTTCGTTCTCTTAGTAATTTTCTCGTAATTAATAGTTTCAGCAGGCTTCCCTTCCAATTTTATTTTCAAAATGGAGGCTCTTGCGGCATCATCTGGTGGCGGCACAAAAATGATCCGATCAAATCGACCAGGACGACGAAATGCAGGGTCTAAGTGCCAAGGTGTATTGGTAGCAGCTAAAATTAAAACTCCATCATTATCATACTCGATACCATCTAATTCTGCCAAAAATTGATTGATGATATTCCGTCCAACACTTTGACGCATATCACTTCGATTGGCTCCAAGTGCATCTACCTCATCAAAAAATAAAACACATGGTTTAAGATTACGAGCTTTTTCAAAAATAGCATGTAAATTTCGCTCGCTTTGCCCCATATACATGTCCAAAATCTCGCTGATACCCACAGATATAAAATTAGCATTGACTTCACCAGCCGTAGCACGGGCTAAATGTGTTTTACCACAACCAGGCGGGCCATACATCAGAATCCCACCACCAATTTTTTTACCATACGCTTTATATATTTCTGGATGCGCCAAAGGGTGAATAATCTTCATACGGATTTCTTCCTTCACCTTATCCATTCCGCCAACCTCATCAAACGTTGTTTTAGGACGTTCAATCTCGACCGATTTTTCATCATCGCCTTGCCAATCCTGACCACCCAACTGGATTTTCTCTGGTTCGGGATTCGCCCCTGCTGCTTTTTTGAGATTGATTTGTGATTCCAAAAAAGTATCCTTCAAACCATCATCTAAAATAATCGCTTTTTCGTACGCCTCTTTCGCCTCGGATGGATTATTCGTTTGCATCAATAACTTTGCATACAACAACCAAGCTTCAGGTGGTGGAGTTGGCATTTGCAGTATTTCTTCTACGATCACCAATCCCAAAGAAGTTTTTTCTCGTTTGCAAAAACAGCGTACCAAACCCAATTTCAAACTGGTATCGTTTGCCGAAAGGCGTAAGGCATCTTTATATTCAATTTCTGCTTCTTCATAGCGTTTTGCTTTGTATAAAGAATTAGCTAAATATTTTCGTAATGGAATATTGTCTGGTGAGCTTTTGACGGCTTCACGTAGGTTTTGTAATTCGTCGGCGTTCATATATCGATTTTAAAACTATGCTATGAGTGATAAAAAAGTTATTTCGTAAGTTCATAGGTCTAGAAAGCAAATTTATCCCTAATTATCCAAACAGAAAACGTTTAATATTCAATATGTGTTTTGTCAATATAGCTTTAACTTACATTTGCTCTTTTCATACTTGTATATGTGCATATATCTGTACTGAATATTTATTTGTATAACTTACAAACGGATTCTAAAGATAATTGAATTTTATAAAACAGAAGTTATGTTTCATCTATTACCTAAACCAGCTAGAAAATAATTATCTTGTAAAAAATCAAGGCTTCACTATCTAACTACATATCTATGCAAAACAAACTCATTTATATCAACTCGGTTGCCTACCTTGGTTTAGTAATCTTCAATTTCTTGGCTATTCAACTCCCTTTTTTTGGCAGAACACCTGGAGATGTATCGGATTTATATCCAAATTTGCTCACTCCACCTGATTTTTCATTTAGTATTTGGTCTGTCATTTATTTATTACTAGGCATTTTCATATGCCAAGGAATTATATTGATTTATCAAAATAAAGACATTATCTCTACAGAAATTTCATCAATTGGATTTCTGTTTTTATACTCTTGTATTTTAAATATTTGTTGGCTACTATCTTGGCAATCGTTACATATCATATGGTCATTTATATTTATATTTATACTGTGGATCGTATTAATTCAAATAGCTTATAAGATAGCCGTCATAGAAAATCCCAAATGGACATATACCGTTCCTTTTAGTTGCTACCTCGCTTGGATTTGTGTAGCGGCATTAGCTAATCTTAATGTACTGTTGATAGATCTCGGATTTGATTTTTTCGGTTTACACGAAGCAACTTGGACGGGTTTATTGATTGGAATTGGGATTCTAGGGACACTCCTCGTGCTTTATCTTAACCAAGACATTTGGTTTACAGTCGTTCTACTTTGGGCTTTCTTTGGTATATACTATAAAAATAGTCAAATTACATCAGGAGATAGCTTTGTAGTTGTGATGTCTTTATTAGCGATGTTCACATTGACGGTTACTGGATGTTATGTTCTTTTCAAAAAGTGGCAATCAAGAGAAACTATAATATGATTTTTGATTAGACAACCTATGGTTTATTCTCAGATTCAACCTATAACTACTTGTACATGAACAATATTTTTAGTAATTTACATAAACTTACTAAACAAGAGCAAAAGTAGATTTTAACCATCCTACCTTTTCACTTGATTTATTTAAAATTTAAACTCTGTACTTAAAATAAACTAAAGCAATCTAAGGGTAGCTTGGTACTGAATACTCAGATTTTTAAATTTAAAAATAAATAAATGATAAACTATATCTATCAAAGAAGATCAATAACAACACTCCAATTTCTGCTCATATTAGTAGTTTTAATTACTAGTCTAAAACTTCACGGACAGGTTCAAAATCCATTGTTGGAAAAAGAAGAGTTTAAGTATTCAACTGAATTAGAACAGTTGATTCCTCACAAAAAAGAAATCTATACATTAGATGCTCAACAACAAATGATCGAATCTGATGTTTTTTACTGGCATGAAGCATCCAATAGATACAATAATACACTAAAAGTTGAGCAAACTTACACCGAAGATGGATTATTATCTACTAAAACTTTTCTCAACCTGAACGAAACGATTACGACCAATAGAACGTGGGAATATAGCTATTTTGAAAGTGGTTGTACGGATTCTCTAGTTTTTATTAATTATGATGAAGTCAGCAAAGAGCATGAAAAATGGGTGACTCATTATAATGCAGAAAAATGCCAACAGATTGATTTACTGCAACAATATATTTGGATTGAAGCAGAACAGATTTGGCGTAAGATTTTGTCTTGGGAATATGAGCATACTCTAGAAAATACAGTAATAACAATATTTAGAACTCTAGAAGGATTAACCGATCAGGTAGGAAGTATTATTTATACGCTAGATGATCGAGGCAATATTATCAAAAGCTGGACAAATTATATAGATTATGCAGCAGAGATTGAGTCCACTTACGCATATAATGATCGAAACGATCAAACTTATTCTTCTTTCAGCATTAAAACATATCATTCAGATGAAACTTTAGATTTAGTTACAGAAGAATTTCATACACATACATATAATGGCGATCAAATACTAAGTATTGAAACAATCCAGCAACATTACGATAACTCACTTATCTACTGCGAAATTAATATTATAGAAGAATATGTTTATCACTGTGATGAATTACTAAAAGAAATCATAACATATGAAGCAGGAATCGTAACTAAAAAGGAAAAATATGTATACGAAAACGGAATAGATTGCGGTACTTCACTTGATAACACCAACGTCTATCCCAATCCCGTTCAAAACTATTTATACGTCGAAAGTGATTTACTAGAGCACCCCAATTCTAACATTCAGCTATATGATAGAAGCGGTAAACTCATCAATACATTCGAGGTGAAAGAAAGAAGGGATGCCTATGAAATCCCAATGTTTGATCTTCCAATAGACATATATCTACTCCAAATTGAAGGTGGCGAAAATAGAATAACCAAAAAGGTTTTGAAGCATTAAAACATTCATACAAAACACTTAAATAATTGATCAGAATATGAAGTATCAACTACTATTATTACTCCAATTAGTACTATTTGGACAATTGTTCGCACAAGACATTCCTCCAAATGCAGAACCTGGAAAATGTTATGCAAAATGCCTAATTCAAGTAAAGCCAGAAATCGAATTAATAGATTTTTATACCTACACGGGAATAGAAACGGATATAAAAGGTCTTGACACACTATACTTCAGATACGATAAACAGGACGAAATAGAAAGAGTAGGTTGGTATACTTTAAGAAGTGATCTTACCAAAAAGAGGTATAAGAAACTGAGATATGACCATAAGGAAATCATTGTGCTGGATACAACCGAAGTTAAAGAATTCAAGCTAAATACATTTGAAATAGATAATTCTACGGAAGAAGCTAATACAGAATGGAGAGAAGTAATCTGTGGAGCAAAAGTGAATAAAAAATTTGCACTAATGCTAAATGAGGCTTTAGTAAAAAAAGGATATTTAAATATTAGTGAATCATCAAATATAATTGGACTTGCTAGTAAAAAGGCATTAACAGAGTATCAAAAAGCGAGCGGTCTTCCCGTCGGTCAGCTTGATTTGAGAACTATTGAATCTTTGGGAATAGAAAACAATAATTATTTACGAGAAATGTGATTTCTTGATTATACTTTCTGTTATAGTTCAATCTATACATCATAATCAGGCATTATATTTTTGTATAAAAAGAGATATTTTGTATATTTGATTGAATATAACGCTATCTTCACTTTAAACTAGATACAATTATGGTATCCTTTTCTAACCTTAGGCATATTAACTTTCATACTATACTAATTATTCTATTTTCAGCAATCATAACTGAGCAAAATAACATTTATGGTCAGTGGTCTACTAAAAACTTATCTACCCCAAGATCTCAACTTTGTGCTTGCGCACATGGTTCAAAAATTTATTTTGCTGGAGGTAAAATACAAGGAAGTCAACAAATATCTGATGTAGTTGATATTCTAGACGTGAATACAGGCAATTGGACGATCGCTCATTTGGATAAACCTAAACGTCAATTACAGTGTGAGGTCGTTGGAGATAAAATATTCTTTGTTGGAAATGGTCAAAGTTATTACAACTCAAGTGTAATGGATATTTATGATACACTTAATGACACATGGACTATTAAGATTATTCCCGATGCAAGAGGGGGGAGAATAGCATCCAATGGTAATAAAATCTATCTTGCTGCATACAACGATCTTGATGTTTACGATATTGATACAGATACTTGGAAACAATTCACAATTAGCCCTAGTAGAGTTGACATGGGAATGGTTAGCTTAAATGATAAAATAATATTAGCAGGAGGTAATTATTTTGGAACAGACTACAATACTATAAATATATTTGATGTAAATAACGAAACTTGGACAATTGATGCTCTTCCTATTCAAAGAGAAGCACTAACTGGACAAGTATTTCAAAATAAAGCCTATTTTGGAACGGAAGAATCGTCAGATGGAATTGAGTCTTATTCCTACATACACATTTACGATGATGTTTCGGGTCAATGGAGCTTAGATAGCCTAGTCAGAGAGAATAGGTTTCGGATAGGACAGACTCAACATCAAGGTAAAATCTTTTATGCAGGTGGTCAAGTTATTAATTTTTCTAATCAACTTGTTGAACCAGTTGATATTTTTGATTGTGTAAAAGAAAATTGGTCAACTATAGAGATGCCAACTGGAAGAAGAAATTTAGCCGTTGTGGGACTTAATGATAAAATTTACTTTGCTGGAGGTCAAGCTGAAGATGATATAACTTCAAATTTCTATTTTTCTGACATTGTTGAAATATATGATTTAAATGATTGTACACATGAAGAGTACCTTCCTGTAGATACACTTTTTGAATACTCTTTAATAAAAGCAAAAAATCTTATTAGTACAAATTATGATGTTAGCTTGAGTAGCAACTCTATTGTTAGATGGTACTCAGATTCAATTATACAAATTGGCATTGATTTTTGTGTTCCTTTAGGCGCAGAACTGGAGCTATCTATCGATGAATGTGAAAGCAATCCATAGATTAAAATACTATTTAATAGCTAATTAATTATCACCCTGTATATAATAAATTCATTTCCCATTTCTTAGAAACTATTTTCAAGGATTTTCTGTTAGCAAACTTGTATATTCGCAGCATAAATCACTTGATATGAGTACACCGAAAAGATATACCGTTACTTCTGCCCTGCCCTATGCCAATGGTGCATTACATCTAGGTCATTTGGCAGGAGCTTATTTGCCAGCCGATATTTTTGTTCGTTATTTGCGTTTGAAAGGTAAAGACGTGGTTTGGGTTTGTGGATCAGATGAACACGGCGCAGCCATTACGATTCGTGCAAAGAAGGAAGGTATTGCACCTCAAGCTATTATTGACAAATATCATGCACTTAATAAACAGTCATTTGAAGACTTAGGTATTTCTTTTGACATATACCACAGAACAAGTGCAGAGTTGCATCATCAAACGGCACAAGATTTTTTCAAACATTTGTATGAAAAAGGCGATGAATTTATTGAAGAAACCAACGATCAATACTACGATGAAGAATTCAATCAATTTTTAGCAGATCGTTACATTGTGGGAACTTGCCCCAAATGTTCGCACCCAGAAGCCTACGGCGATCAGTGTGAAAATTGTGGCTCCGACCTCTCTCCTACCGAACTCATCAACCCCAAGTCAACTTTAAGTAAGAAAACACCCGTTTTACGTTCCACTACACATTGGTATTTTAAGTTAGATAAACATACCGAATGGATGAAGGAATGGATTGAAAACGGGCAACTTAATGGTGAGCAACACCACGATCCAAAAGCATGGAAAAATCATGTCTTGGGTCAGTGTTTGTCTTGGCTCAATGACTTACGTCCTCGTGCCATCACCCGTGATTTGGATTGGGGAATTAAAGTACCCGTTGAAGGTGCAGAAGGTAAAGTGTTGTATGTTTGGTTTGATGCACCAATCGGTTATATTTCTGCGACCAAACAATGGGCAGCCGACAATGGGAAGGATTGGAAAGATTACTGGCAAAGCGACGATGCGGAATTGATCCATTTTATTGGAAAAGACAATATTGTTTTTCACTGTATCGTATTCCCTGCGATGTTGAAAGCACATGGCGATTATATTTTACCCACTAATGTACCTGCCAATCAGTTTTTAAATTTTGAAGGGCGCAAATTCTCGAAATCGAAAGGCTGGGGAATTGAAATGCACCAATATTTGGAGGAGTTTAAGGACTTTCCAAACAAGGAGGATGCGTTGCGCTATACGCTCATTCGGAATATGCCTGAAACTAAAGATGCGGATTTCAAATGGGATGAGTTTACGGAATTTCATGACAATGAATTGGTCGCCAACTTGGGTAATTTCATCAATCGGGTCATCGTCTTAACGAATAAATATTATGATGGTGTTGTGCCAGAAGCTATTGACAATGAAACGGCTGCTACAGCATTAACTAGCGTAAAAACGGTCATTGAAGAGCTTTGTAGCGAACTTGACAAGTATAATTTTAGAAATGCCATTTTGAAGTTAATGGAATTGTCTTCTATCGGAAACACCTATTTACAAGACGTATCACCTTGGAAAATTTGGAAAACCGAACCCGATAGTCAAGTGGTCAAAAATTGTATTCATAACTGTATACAGATTGTTGGCTTTTTAAGTGTGGTTTGTGAACCATTTTTACCTTTTTCTTCCGAAAAAATCAGATCACTTTTAAATCTACCCAAAGTAGAAAACGGTGATTTGACTAAGGTATTAGATTTGTTCCAAACTCAACAATCCCTAATTCCTGCGGGACATCAAATTGGTGAACCTGCACTATTATTTGCCAAAATAAATGACCGAAAAGATACTTCTCGTAAAGAATTAATCGAACAACAAAAAGCAAATTTACAAGCGATTTTAGATGCAGAAGTCCCTGCGCATGAACCTGTAAAAGACACCGCTAGTTTTGAGGATTTCACGAAACTTGATATTCGTACAGGAACGATCATCGAAGCCGAAAAAATCAAAAAGACCAAGAAGTTATTGAAATTGACGATTGATATTGGTTTTGAAAACCGAACTATCGTTTCTGGTCTAGCGGAACATTACAAACCCGAAGATTTGGTTGGTCAAGAAGTCGTTTTGTTGGTCAATCTTGCTCCTCGAAAACTCAAAGGTGTGGAATCACAAGGTATGGTTTTAACAGCCGAAAACACCAAAGGCGAGCTATGTTTGATTAGTCCGAAGGAAGTCTTCGGAAATGGTTTTGTGGTGAAATAGTCTGTAGAGTAGTAGCCACGAGTACTCGGAGCTACTACTGAAATGTATCCGAAACATGAAAAAAGATATTGCTAGTCGGGCAGATATTGAAATCCTTATTGATGCGTTTTATGCAAAAGCGATCAAAGACGATACGATTGGTTATTTCTTTACGGACGTGGTTCAAATTTCTTTTGAGGAACATTTACCACGGATTTATGCGTTTTGGGAAAGCCTTTTATTTGGAAAAGCGTTTTACAAAGGAAATCCAATGCTAAAGCATATTCAATTGCATCAAAAAGCAGCTTTGGATAAAGTACATTTTGAAACATGGCTTTTCCTTTTTTCAGAAACGATAGATACTCATTTTGAAGGCGCAATTGCCGAGAAAGCCCGTCATAAAGCAAAAGACATTGCAAACTTGATGCAGTATAAAATTGAAAAAGTAGATAACCATTTATTTTGAAAAAAAATATTAAAACCCCACTCTTAATCATCGCTGCACTTGCTTTTATCGGAAGTGCTGTCCAAATGCAACGTCTCCATCAGGCAGATCAACTCTGGGGATATTTACCATTAGTGTTGCTATTGGCAGCTTGGGTTTTAGGAGTAGGTTTAATGGAAAATCGTTTTTCTAAATCTACTAGCAATAAGCGTTGGTTGGGTCTTTCTACCTTGTCGGGCTTATTACTGTGGTTGGGATTTCCGTGTATGCCATTGACGCCTTTATTGTTTGTAGCGTTTATTCCTTTATTGATAATTGAAAAAGAAATTGCTGCGGAGATCACGACCAAAAGCACACGGACTTTAGTCAAATACACATACACTACTTTTGTATTATGGAATATTCTAAGCACTTATTGGGTATCAAATTCGGCTTTGGCAGCGGGTTTAGTGGCGATTTTGGTTAACTCCTTTTTGATGTGTATTCCCTTTATTATTTTTCATAAAACAAGGAAGAATCTAAATGAAAAACTCGCTCTATTTGGCTTAATCGCTTATTGGATTAGTTTTGAAAAACTACATCAATGGTGGGAACTATCTTGGACTTGGCTAACCCTCGGAAATGCGTTTGCGCAGTATCCATCTTGGGTGCAGTGGTATGAATATACAGGTGTTTTTGGAGGTTCTTTATGGATTTTATTAGCTAATGTTTTAGGTTTTAAACTAGTAGAATCCTATCTCAAAAATGAACCCATTCAAAAAATAAAAGCCATTCAATTAGCAATCTTAGTGCTGTTGCCAATCTTAGTTTCTGTAGTTTGGTATATGAACGTGGAAGATCAAGGTGAGGCTGCTAATGTGGTCGTTGTTCAACCCAATTATGAGCCACATCATGAAAAATTTTCTATTTCCGAACGAACGCAACTCAATCAGTTCATCCAATTATCAAAAGAAAAACTAGACGATAATACGGATTTTTTAGTCTTTCCAGAAACCAGTTTTCGATCTATACGTGTGAATGATCTTTCTGAAAATAAGACCATTCGCCAATTAGATAAGTTGGTCAAATCATATCCCAATTTAAGTTTGGTAACAGGTATTTCTGCTTATAAAGTATTTGATGAAAAACCAGATCTATCAACCATCCGTGAATCTAAGCGAGGTAACAATACTATTTTTTGGGAAAGCTACAATGCTGCCATTCAAATTGACCAAACTGACGAGATTCCACTCTATAAAAAATCCCTTTTTGTACCTGGGGCAGAGATATTTCCGTATCATCGGTTCTTCTTCTTTTTCAAACCATTAGTAGATAAATTGGGTGGAACAGTTGCTGGAAACGGCGGACAACCTCAACGTTCTGTTTTTCAATCACCGAAAGGCGCAACCGCACCCGTAATTTGTTACGAATCCATTTATGGTGAATATTGTACAGGTTATATTAAAAAAGGTGCAAATGCTATTTTCGTAGTCACCAATGATGGCTGGTGGGACAATACCGCTGGACATCAACAGCATTTAGCCTTTTCGAGATTACGAGCCATCGAAACCCGTCGCTCTATTGCTCGATCTGCCAATTCTGGAATTTCTTGTTTTATCAATCAAAGAGGTGATATTATCAATCCAACAAATTATGAAGAAGCAACAGCAATCAAAGGAACGATTCTGATGAATAAAAGCATTACATTTTACACAGTCTGGGGTGATTTGATTGCTCGGATCGCTTTTTTCGTTTCGATTCTATTTATTTTAAGTGCTTTTTCTAAAAGTCGAATGAAGAAAGTATAGATATAACTTAGTTGGCGGTAATTAAACTAAATAAGGGAAATCATAGAACCAATTCAAAACACAAAAGAACTTAATATGAATAAAATAAACTATGCAATATTTGCTTTAATTCTATTCTTTGCATCTTGTGAAGAAGACGAACCTATCATTATGGACAATGAAACTCCAACAGTTCAATCTGAATCATCATTTCCAGTACTGATAGATGAAAACGTAATTTATGCGGAGGGTCTTGGTCATACCAATACAAGTACTTCTTCTATGGCAGTTCCATTGCTATTAGATATTTATTATCCAGATAACAATTCTACAAACAGACCTGTTTTTATGTTTATTCACGGTGGAGGCTTTCAAGGTGGAACTAAGACAAAACCAGAAATAGTGAATATGGCAAATTACTATGCCTCACGAGGGTGGGTTTTTGCTTCAATTGATTACAGGACTGTTGAAGAATTAGGAACGATAATGGGAATGACATCAGAAGAAGTACTCACATTCCATAAAGGAATCGCACCAGAAGAATGGATAAATTTCAGTCTTCAAAATGCGATGTCACCTGATGAAGTTCAAACAAGTGTTGCAATTTATGCTGCTCAAAGAGATGCCAAAGCAGCACTTCGTTGGATTATTGCTAACTCAGCTACATATAGTTTAAACAAAGACTTTATTACTATCGGTGGAGCATCAGCAGGTGCAATATCAACCATTGCTTTGGGCATTTCAAACCAAGATAATTTTAGAGATGAACTTTCTATTGATGATGATTCGACTCTTTCTTCAACAAACATTGATGAACATTACGATGTAAAAAGTATGATTTATTTCTGGGGAGCAGATATCAAAATAGAATTGTATGAAGCCATTTATGGAGTAAACCTTTATGACATCAATGACCCAGAATTATTTATGGCACATGGAACAATGGATGTAAATCCTTCAACGCCTTTTTCAGAGGCAACCGAGTTAAAAGATATTTACGACTCAATAGGTATTTACAATGAACTCGTGCCGTTGGAGGGTGCTGGTCATGGAGCTTGGAATGCACAAGTGGACGGAAAAGGCTTAAATGAATTAACATTTGACTTTCTTGTGGATAGACAAAACTTAAATGTTGAATAAAAAACTACTGCTAACGATGTATAAAAGTCGATAGCGAGCATACGCCCACTACATGCTTTTATACTGAACCGACTTAGTATTTTATTAAGAATAAGTCTATAATTAAACGCATTCACCAGATGACTTTAAGTCATCTGATGATTCAATTTCAAGCCTATGAAATATTACATTATTTCTGGTGAAGCATCGGGTGATTTGCATGGTTCAAATTTAATGCGAGCCTTGAAACAGCAAGATCAATCAGCCAATTTCAGGTTTTGGGGTGGTGATGAAATGGAATCTGTGGGTGGAAAACTGGTCAAACACTATCGAGATTTGGCATTTATGGGTTTCGTAGAAGTCGTTAAAAATCTAAGAACAATACTTGGAAACATCAGCTTTTGTAAAAAAGATATTTTAACTTATCAACCTGACGCACTTGTACTCATTGACTATCCTGGATTCAATTTACGGATTGCCAAATGGGCAAAAGCACAAGGTATTAAAGTCTTTTACTATATTTCTCCTCAAATCTGGGCATGGCATTCGAGTCGAGTACATGGAATTAAATCAACGGTCGATGAAATGATGTGTATTTTGCCTTTCGAGAAAGATTTTTATGCAAAACATGATTATGAAGCGCACTTTGTTGGTCATCCACTACTAGACGTTGTTTCCAATTATCAATCCAATATAGATTGGAAAACGAAGTATTTTGTTCCTACCGACAAGGAAATTATTGCAGTATTGCCAGGCAGCCGAAAACAAGAAATTAAAACGGCTCTAATGACCATGTTAGAAATGGTAAATCGTTTCCCCAACTATCATTTTGTCATCGCTGCGGCACCTTCGCAAACGGCTCGTTTTTATCATCAATATATTTTAGATCGGTATAAAGATAAAGTCTCGTTAGTACAAAATTCGACCTATTCTATTTTACAATCAGCTACTGCCGCTTTAGTCACTTCAGGTACAGCTACACTCGAAGCTGCCCTATTTGATGTTCCGCAAGTGGTTTGTTACAAAGCTAGTGCTATCTCTTACCAAATTGCAAAACTCCTCGTCAATGTCAAATATATATCTTTGGTTAATTTAATTATGGATCAGGAAATCGTCACGGAGTTAATACAAAAAGACTTCAATCCAGAACGATTAGAAGTAGAACTTCGGCAATTATTGGATGATAATATTGCTACTAAAATGAAAGCTCATTATTCAATTCTTAGAGAGAAACTAGGGAATGCAGGTGCATCGGAGCGAGCGGCGAGGGTGATTACTTCTTCATTAGGAGAACTATACAAAAAATAGCCTCCGAAGATACTTCCTCGAAGACTACTGGACATCTTCCAATTCTTATCAAATACTAAAAATATTAAATATGTTTTCTGGGATTATATTTATTTCATTTGGTTCTATATCTCTATTTACTATAATACTTTACTCTTCTATTTGAGCTTTAAGTGTAATAATTTCGCTCTTTAAATCTTCAATTTGAGCTTGCTGTTCTTGCATTCCTTTAATTAAAACAGGAATCAAATCGGAATAATACACTCCCAAACGATCAGAAGCAGCATCAACAGAACCGTCCTCTCTCACATGACCTTCTTGACCATCCACTACAACTTCATCAATGACTTCTTTGAGATCTTGAGCAATCAATCCTAATTTCTTTTTTTCGTTACTATCATTGACCCAGTCGTAACTGACAGGTTGTAAAGCCATGATTTCATCTAATCCATAAGCAATAGGTGCAATATTCTTTTTTTCTCGTCTATCAGAAGTATTGACTGTACCATTTGAAGCATATACCGTTGTCCAACGATTATTAATTCCTCCCAACGAAACTTCAACATCATCAGCAGGACGGAAATAAGTTGTCCAAAATTCATACTCGTTTTTAACATCAGAAAAATCATCTGCAGACACATTTTTCATCAATACAAAATCACCTATACTATTTCCACCTAACACCCAGTCAGAACCGCTCGTTTTTTGAATTTGTATTTTTGAATCAGAAGCGCCTACAATTCGTGTTTGATCATCGTCTGTTGCATGAACGATTCTAAGGTTTCCATTTTGAATGAGTTGATCCCCTTCTACGCTTAAAGTCCAAGGCGCCACAGGGTTATCCATAGACCCAATGCCGACTCTATTTGGGAAATTCATATTACCAATACGAGAAGCAACGAATAAAGTATCCCCACCACTAGGAATATAACAACCACTAATAAGAGATAACTTATCCTCTGCTCCATTATGATCAAATTCGAAACCACATATACCCGCTGTTCCATCTGCATCTTCATCAAAACTAAGTCTTCCACTTTCCTTTTGATTGAAGTTATTTGCGCCAATAAGTATTCTGGGTAGACCGTCGCTAGTGGCACTAACTTGTGCTTCTAAAGGGTTAGAAGGGCCTTTTTCTTGACTTTCTTTTAATTCTGCTTTAGATTTTCGATCAGCAGGAATTTCTTTTTGCTGAGCTAGCATGTCTACATGACAGATAGCAATAGCAAACATTAAAAATAAAATTGTTTTTTTCATTTGATTTAAGTTTTGAGTGAACTATAAAATTGGAGAAATGGTGCATATTTCAACCCTTTCAAATATAGATATGAAAACTTTTGAGTCTATAAAAAATGGGTGAATGGTAGTTGAGTAAGTGTGAATGGTAAAGATTGTCGTAAAAAAATTATTCTGCCATAACAATACGAACAAGTGTACCCGTATGGTTTGGCTTATCGGTGATTTCAATATCAATGATCAGATTCTCATATGATTTTAAAATACTAAGGCGTTGGTTGGTTAGTGTACTAGCAATAGATTCGTGTTCTGTTCTATTTTGTTGGTTGATTTCAGTGGCTTTGATACGTCCAATGCCGTTGTCTTCTATAGTAATACAAATCATTTCATTTTCCTCTTGAATGGATATGCTAATCTTTCCTTTAATGTTTTTCAGATGTCGTATACCATGCCAAATTGAATTTTCGACAAAAGGCTGTAAAAGCATAGGAGGTATTTGGGTAAAATAGGTGTCTACATTAGGGTCAATCTCAATATGATAATCAAATCCATCTTCTAAACGATTTCGTTCTAATTCTAAATAGTTGTGAAGAGCATCCAGTTCTTCTTGTAAAGAGATCATTCTTTTTCCTGAATTGATTAAAACTTGTCGAAGCAAGATCGAAAATTGATCTAAATAATCCGCAGCAGATACTTGTTTATTCTCTAATACAAATCGTTTCAGAGCGTTCATACTATTGAAAATAAAATGTGGATTCATTCTACTTCTTAACAAACGAGATTCTAACTGTGCTATTTCTTTTTCATATTTTATGATTGAGATTTCCTGCTGTAATTTTTGTTCAAGTGCGGTTTGTAATTTTTCATTTTTTTGCAACTCATTAATCAGTCTTGTTTGCGTGTCTTGCTTTTGTTGCTCTATTAATTTAATTCTGGCTCCAAGACCGAGCGCAAATAATAAAATTTCAATAACAGAACCTATTTTCATAAATAGAATAGCCGTTATTTTTGATCCAAATATCATTTCTTTACCTGATAAACCAAATGCTAATAAAGCTCCAATCAAAAAGAAAGAAGCACCAATTAAAATATACTTAATGACAGGTGTATAATTTTTTATAAAATAGCTTATCAAAGTCATACAAATGATAATGACGAGTATCCGAAAAACATTATAAATCGTATAAAAATATCCAGTCCATTGGTATTGGTATTCGACAATTAATAAACTAATAGTAATCAAACAAAACATGCTTAAATAATGTAAAAACCTCTTAATGTTTTGATAGTTTTTTTCTTTTTCGACAAAAGATCGTAAGAAATTAAAATACCAAAAATAAATGAATGGTTGAATTAATACATTATAGAAATGATAGCGCATTGAGAAGGTATCTTCCAACGCAAAAAGATATAAATAATAAGGATTTTTAGGGTAAAAATAAATAAGTAAACTTAGTACATATAAACAATAATATAGATACACCATTTTCTGAGTTTGTATAAAAATCATCAAATGATATAAAAATAGCGTTAGAAAAAAACCGTTGAATAATATTGCAAGCGTGTGAGATTGTATAATCTCCTCAGCAAAATTATTTTGTATTGATCCTAATATCTGATAGGTATTTCCCCAGTACCAACATTTCAGATAAATACGACCAATTTTTTGATCGTTCTTATGCAATCGAACTATAAAGTCTTTGGTTGCTTTTGATTTTAATGAAAACGAATAGAATTGTTTAAAATCAGAGGGCATGATCCTTTCATATAAGCCTTCTGGCGACTTTTCGAAAACACGTACATCATCATAAGATGAAAAAATAAATGCTAAGGGATAGGCATTTTCAATGTCTGTATTCTGCAAGGTAAACTTTACCCAACATGTTTGTGATTCTACTGGCTTATAATAATGAAACGCTTCTTGCCGAAAACTTTTTAGTAGGACTTCTGAAATGGATAATGTATCTGTGAAGTCTGAGAAATAACTAGCTTTGTGTCCTAAATTAATATAATTAGTTGTCGCTTGGCTGAAAGTACGATGTACATCTATACTTTCTTGACCAAACGTATGAATAGAAAAAAAAAGGAAAAAGACCAGTATCTGTCGCATACATCTAAAACCTATATAGAAAATTGCTGATTGATTAAATTTATCAACATCTCTTTTTTACTCCGAGATATTGGAATCTGGCTTCCTCCCTCCATAACCAAGTAGCCCCCATCAGCTTTGACAAACTGATTGATCCGTTTTAAATTAATTAAAAAACTTTTGTGATTTCGATAAAATAGCTCCTCTGGTAATATTTCTTGTAAAAACCGTAAAGGTTTGGTAATGAGCAACTTCGCACTATCCATCAACTGTACATAAGCATAATTGTCATCTGCTTCACAGTATATAATATCAGATATTTGAATCATAGTCAAGCCATCGAACGTCGGCAGTGCAATCTTCGTCATTTGGTTCGCTTGAATGGATTTTAGCTGATTTAACAAAAACGTATATCGGTTGGTATTAGTATTTCTTCGTTTTTTTACGATTGCTTCAATCGTGCATACTAAATCTGCTGATTTGATTGGCTTTAAAAGGTAGTCTACAGCGCTTGCCTTAATAGCTTTGATAGCATATTCATTATGTGCTGTGACAAATACAATATCTACTAATTCTTTATTGGGTAAAAGTTCTAAAAACTCAAACCCATCCATATAAGGCATGTCTATATCCAAAAAAATAACATCAGGAGAAAATTCCTTAACAGCATATAACCCTTCTTTTCCAGAAGAGCAAAGTGCAAGTACTTCTATCTCGGATTGAAATTTTTCTAGTTCCAATTCTAATACACGAAGACAGTCCTTCTCATCGTCAATCAATATTGTTTTCAATGGCATAAAAAGAGATCATCATTTGGTTGTTACTAATTTATCTCTTTTATTTGAAACTACATACTTTTTTGGGTGAATGGTTGATAGAAGTGGTAAACGGTAAATTTACAAGTTGCCCAGTAATGTTAAAATTTCTGTTGCTTTTTTATGGTAAGTATTTTCCAACAATTCAACTTTTTTCAAACTCGATTTTGCTTGTTCTACTTTATCCGATTGTATAAATGCTAATGCTTTATACCATAAAGCTGCTTCTCCAACTGATGAATTAGGGTCAATTTGATTGAATAAAGTATAGGCTTCTTTGGGCTGGTTCAAATTCAAATGACAAATTCCCCAGTACAATCTTAGTACCCACTGATCTTTCTGTGGAGTTGTTTCTGCTAGCTTCGACATTTTCTCTATGGCTACCTCATAATTCTTAGCTCTATATAATTCAATACATTTCTCTGTTGCAGGACTTCGTGGCATTTGTTTATTCCAAATATCCAACGACAGGTTTTTAAAATATGCATTAAAAATTTCTTGAGGCGTTGAAGGCTCAGTAACATTTTTACACTCTATACCAATGAACTGAATAATAGAAGTTAGGACAATAATAAGTATAAAAGTATGTCTCGTTATATTCATTTCTACATTAAATTTATCTTTAACTGTCCGTTCTGTATATCAATAAACAAAGTTCTATTTTCAACGGTTGAGTACTGTAACATCCAAACAGCCATTGGACTGATAATCGTTTGTTCTATGGTTCGTTGTAGAGGACGAGCACCATATTTTTCGTCAAATCCAATGCTAGCTAGATGTTGAATAAGGTTTTCTGAAAATTCCATTTTCAACCCTCGTTTAGCAAATCCTTCCCGTTGAGATAAATCATCTAGTTCTTTACGAGTAATTTTTTCAATATCATTTGCATTCAAAGCGTTGAATAATACGACACTATCAATTCGATTGACAAATTCAGGTCTGAAATGAGCAGCTACTGCTGAAAAGTAATTATCCTCAGCACTCGTTGTCTCTGAAAACCCAATTGACTTTCGATTACTTGCACCCAAATTAGATGTCATAATAATGATCGTGTTTCTAAAATTGGTCATTCGTCCAAAAGCATCTACTAACATTCCTTCATCTAAAACGGCCAAAAAGGCATCAAAAATAGCAGGGTGTGCCTTTTCTACTTCATCTAATAGCAATACCGAAAAAGGACGTTCTCGAATTTCCTGTACCAACCGACCGACTTCTTTGCCAACACCAATAAAGCGATTGATTTGACTTGGATGCTGAAACTCGCTCATATCTATTCGAATCAATGGAGATTTTTGTTGACCTTTCCCAAAAAAGTAATTCGATAAAGCTTTAGCACTTGCTGTTTTACCAACGCCTGTTGGTCCTGCAAAAATCATGGTCGCAATAGGTTTATATGGATTATTTAAACCTGCTTTAAATATTTTAATAATATTCAATAACTGCTCAATCGCTTTAGGCTGTCCAATAATCTGACTGTCAAAATATGCTTGTAATTCAACCATATCTAATGCCATATCATCTCTCAAAAATAAGGCAGGTAGGCCCGTTTTTTCCACAAAATTATCAACCACATCTAGCTTTGATATTCTTGTTTTATTATTATTTAGAGCTTTGCTTACACAAGTTCCTAAAAACTGAATACCTTTCCCCGGAAAACTTTCATAGGGATAGTACCGATGAAGTAAACGATACATTAACTGAATGGCATCTGTCGGAATAGTAACTTTTAAATTCTTGACAGCATAATCCGATGCTTTTTGAAGTACTTTCTGAATTTTAGCTTCGGGTAGTTCTTCCAATCGAATGATCTGAAAACTCTGTACAAAGCCAGGTAAAAGCCGCTGCATACTATCTAATTCCTGTGGCGTCAATTCACCTATTAATTGCAGTTTACCTTGTTCTAAAAACGAACTTAAAAAAGCGGCCACACTATCTTCCGCACCTTCTCCGCCTGTTTGCAGTAACTGAATGATATCAACTACCCACAAAATGCCATTAGCAGAACTTAATTCCTCTATGATATCTTCTACCGCTTGCTGCCACTGTCCCAAATATTTTGAACTTGCCGTAATTCGTTGAGACAAAATACGCCAAAACGTATAATTGAGATTTTCTTTTGTAGAAAGAGTATCTATTTTTTTAATCGCTTGTTTCAGAACTGCACTCTTTCCAACACCATGATTTCCGACAATGAGTACATTGGCACGTTGTGAAAGTAACTTTTCTACTACCTCATTGACTTCATTTTCGAGTTCCCAGGCGGCTTCTGGAAAAGTAGATATTTTCTTACGGGTTGCTTTAGAATATGGATATCGTTCGGCTAAACGATTGAGTTTTTCATACTGCCGATTGCCTACAAAATGATAATCTATGTCTCGATTTTCTTTAATCCGAAGCTGTATAAAATCCAATTTAGGTTTAGGATATCGAATGTATTGATGTACTTGTTCGGGTGACATTTGATTGAGCACCGTGGTGGCAAAATGTGTGGATAAAGATTTGAATTGCTTGGTGTCATAATAGTAAAAACTTTCATCAATGAGTGGCAAATAACATTCTTGATAATTTCCTTTTGTTTCTCCAAAGACCAAGGGCATCGGTACTTTCAGGCTATTCGTCATCGGAAACGTATAACCATCCTTCTTATAGCTTGGCCGGACGCTCACTTCTACTATTTTCATTTTGACATTTTCCAAGTCCATATCTGGATAATAGTCATACTTTTTATAGTCTTTTTGAAGATATTGAGTGAGGCTGTTTCGAACACTTTTTTCATCTTTTTCCACGACTTGATAACTCGTTCCGACCAACATGCCGAGATAGACATCCGATTGAAGTTGAAAAATTAATAGTGGATATTTGATGATTTGCATGAGGAATATTTGATGTTTGTTCCTTTCTAAAAAATATGTTGCCTAGAATTAAAATATTAATTTCGATGGTTTGAATTGAATTTATGTGGAAATCTCAGTGAATCAAGTTTTACCGCATTAATGTTATAAACGACTGATATTCTTGCAATGCTCCTCTTGGCTCGATAAAAGAGACGAAACATTGATACGTTCCATTTGGTGATAATTGACCTGTATTATTTTTTGTTCCATTCCAACCCTCGCTTGGATCATCGGTTTGAAAAATTTGTTCTCCCCAGCGATTCCAAACTTCAAAATTAAAGTTAGAAATACCATCTAAATAACCTTTTCCGATATATACATCATTCGTTCCATCGCCATTTGGTGTAAAGGCATTAGGTAAAAAATAAGTAGCTTTTGGCACCACATCAATTATTCTAAAAGTGGTATCTGAACAACCATTTGGATGACTTACAATTAAAGTAACTACCTGTAAACCCGTATCTCTAAAAGAGTAACTTGGTTGTTCTATATAGGCTTCAGATTCTGTATCAAAGTCCCAAAACCATGAATTATTAAATAGAGAAGAATCAATCATGGTTGTGGTAGGATTAAAGTTGTCT
The DNA here is from genome assembly GCA_020628085.1 of Saprospiraceae bacterium. Classification (GTDB taxonomy): domain Bacteria; phylum Bacteroidota; class Bacteroidia; order Chitinophagales; family Saprospiraceae; genus JAHDES01. The sequence goes on along the minus strand of JAHDFQ010000022.1, from coordinate 11,387 downwards.
AGCACCTCTGGTTCAAAACCAAAATTAGCAACTGGGACGGGCGTAACGTTAATCAAATTAGGAAACGTTCTTTTGGTCACACAACCAAACGGGTTAGTAATCTCAACGTTAATGGAATATGAACCTGTTGTATCATATAAATGGGTAGGACTAACGACAGAACTCGTATCGCCATCGCCAAAAAGCCATTCTACTTGATAGGTATCGTCAATAGGTTCTGTTAAATTATTGAAGAAAATATCCGCAGGTGGACATCCAACATATGAACTCGGTTCAATCACAATTAACTCTGGTGCAGGAAACCAATCAACCGTTTTGGAAATAATATCGGTACAACCATTTTCATCTACAATGCGTAGCTGAACCTGATATGTTCCAAGCGTTTCGTAATCTACAGAAGGATTTATTTCAGTAGAAGTTGTTCCATTTCCAAAAGTCCATGCCCGTTCGCTAATTGTATCGTTAAACTGCATAGATTGATCCGTAAAAAAAACATCACCAGCCACACAGGTATCATATTCTACATTAAAATCAGCATTAGCATCTGGAAAATAATTGACTAAAACACGTGCGGTATCGCCACACTGCGAGCCAGGATTTAAATATAAAAAACCTTCATAAGTTCCCGTATCAGGTAGCATTAAATTAAAACTCCATTGATCGAATGTCTGTTCTGTGCCATTGAGATCAAAGCTCCAAAAAAAGCTATCTATATCATCTTCGATATTGCTTTGATTCACTAAATCAACGCTTTCATCGCCACAAGAATTCACCACGAAAGTATTATCTGGTAATATAATATCTGCCTCGATAATCGGTTCTATTAACGGATCGCACTGTTCCACATTAAATTGAAAATCTCGTTGTGTTGTACTCAACAAAACTCCATCTCGAAACTCTTTCACACATACACCAACGACAAACTGTCCAATGATATTTGGAACACCAGAAATGACGCCTGTAAGCGTATTAATGCCCACGACAGGCGCACCTCCCATCGGTTCAAGAGCAGTATATGTTGGCACGACAAAGTCTACAGATTCAAATGGTGGTGGACAAGCAGGATTAGGTCGCCAACCATCACAACCAGCAGCATCACCAGGGAAACCTTGAGTTCCCGCTCGACCTCCTCCCTTTATCGGGGCACAAAATTCATAGACAAGTTGATCACCATCAGCATCTGTGGCAGAATGATCGAAATTTAGCGGTTCGTTTGCACAAATAACAGTAGGCGGAAAGTCATTAAAGATAGGGCTATTGTTACATCCGACTTGTGCAGCAGAGGTCAATTCGATAGCTAGTGTGATTCCAGTATCTCCAGGAGCAAGAATGTTATTGATCGAACCATTTCGACAACATCGCTGAAAAATGACATAATAACTTCCGTTCGATAGAGGTAAATTACTATTAAAAATATACGAACCTTCTTCAACACATACATTTTCTGGTGGTTCTAAGCAAGGTATTTCTGGAAGTGGAATTTCTGGAGGATTATTTTCTTCTAAAAAAACATTTCTATTATCAAACAACACATAATTCCCACCATCATCTACGGTATAAATAGCAATATTGGCAGGATCTGGAAACGCCCCCTGAGCCGCACCATTACAGTTTCGATACATTTTCATGGTAAAGCGATAATCATCATTCCCTAAACATTCGTAACCAATTTCACCGCCCACAATATGTGTGGCATTTCCTACTAAGCAATAACACAGAAAAATAAAAACGCTCAACCATTTTTTACATAAAAAGGGTTGAGCGTTTTGGTATTGTACAATATGTAACATGCAAGAAGTTTTCGTTCAATTATAATTTATATGAGCGTAAAAACTTTATGGAATCTACCTCAAAAGCTGATTGTTTAAAATATTCGTTTCTGAGTACTCTTTGTTCAATAAACAAATATCTAAAAAACGAAAATACTTTAATTTATTAACGTAGCAAAACCTTTAAGGTTGACGGGGACTTTTCGGGGTGTTAAATATCTTACTAAAACTACATAAACGCCATTTGGCGACATTTGACCTACATTATTTTTTTGTCCATTCCAGCCTTCGTTTGGATCATCCGTTTCAAAAACTTTTTCCCCCCAACGATTCCAAATGGTCATTTCAAATTCCGTCATACCTTCATATACTCCATTTCCAATAAAAATATCGTTGACCGAATCGCTATTGGGAGTAAAAGCATTGGGTAAAAAATAAGTTACAATAGGTTCTACATCAATCAAAATTAAAGCAGAATCTTGACAACCATTTTCATGAGTAACAATTTGTATAACCTCCTGAAATCCAGTATCAGGAAACATATAAACGGGATTTTGTTCTGTAGAGAAACCTTCTACATCAAATGACCAATCCCAAAATTTAGCTCGTTTAGACTCATCTATAAAACTAACATCAGGTTGAAGATTAGTAGGATTATCTGGTGTATAATCAAAGCCTGCTTCTGGTGCTTCACGAACGGTTATCCAATTCGGAAAGGCAGCTCCAATCGCACAACCAATGGGCGAGACAATATCTACGGTAACGCTATAAATTCCTGGTTCTTCATATACATGTTCTGGACTGATTTCTGTTCCTGTAGTACCATCTCCGAAGTCCCATAAGATATCGTAAGTTTCATCAATAGGTGAGGATAAATTATCAAAAAAAACGGTTTGAGGATTGCATCCGACGAATATGTTAGGTGCGACAATAATTTCAGCAGGGGCAGGCACCCAATAGATCGGTTCAATTACTGTTTCCTCACAATCATTTGTATCTCTAACTGTTAAAGCTACTTGCTTCGTTCCAGGTGCATCATATAAAAATTCAGGATTGGTTTCAATGGATGTTCCCCCATCGTCAAAATCCCAAGACCAATCTATTATTTCTCCTGCCCCTGTGAAAGACTGATCAAAAAAATTAACTGCGCCAGCAACACAAGTATCATAATCATATGTAAAATCAGCAGTGATATCAGGGTAAACATTCACAAAAATATTGGCGGTGTCACCACACGTTGTTCCTGGATTTAGAATTAACTGTCCTTCGTACGTTCCCTCACTTGGAAACGTAATCGTTGCATCCCAAGTATCTACTGTTTGCACTGATCCATTAATGTCGAACGACCAATTCACCACGTCAATAAATTCTTCCTGCGTACTTTGGTTAATAAATTCAACCGTATTGTTTCCACAAGAATTAACAACATATTCATTTCCATTAATTATTTCATCTTCTCGAATATCCGCGGATACGAAGGGTTCACAGCTAGCTACATTAAACTGAAAATCTCGTTGAACAGTACTTAACAATACACCATTTCTAAACTCTCTAACACACACACCCACTACAAACTGCCCAATAATAGTTGGTGTTCCAGTAATAATTCCAGTTACGGGATCAATGGTTACAATAGGATCGCCTGCCAGTGGAGCAATTGCTGAATAGGTCGGTTGTACAAAAACAACAGGATCGTATGGTGGTGGCAAATCTGGATTTGGTGCTACACCTGTTGGACTATTCGGATCACCTGAACCTGGTCCTCCAGAACCGTCTCTTCCTCCTCCTAGGAAAGGCGTGCATAGTTCGTAAACCAACTGATCGCCATCTGCATCTGAAGCAGAATGATCAAAATTAAGTGGTTGATTAGAGCATATTATAATAGGTGGAAAGTTATTAAAAACAGGACTATTGTTGCACTGCGCCTGAGATTCGGCAGTAACTTCTACCGTATAGGTTGCACCCGATGCACCTGGATCAATTAAATTGGTGATAGATTCATTTCGACAACAACGCTGATAGGAAATGGTGTAATTATCTGCTGATTGTGGTAAAATCGCATTGAATACGTATACCCCTTCTTCTACACAAACATTCGGTGGAAGGATCAGACAAGGATTTTCAAAATCTGGAGGAATCTCTCTTATCTGAGGTGCCCCTAATGATAGCCGATCAAATTCGCCTGAACCTCTAAAGATCGTAATTGTAGCTGCACCGACACTGTTACCTGGCGCATCAAATAAAGCACCGCCACTATCACAATCTCGGTAAATCCGCATGGTAAACTGGTAACTGTCATTACCCAAACACTCATAAGTAATTTCACCACCAATGATGTGAGCCGCTCTTAGTGTCGGACTAAGGAAAAATAGAATACCAAGAATTATTGTTAAAGCTCTCAAATTGCTATAATTTTATCAAATGAAAGGAAGCTAGTACCCTTTTATGATGTAATCAACTGCTTTATATTTATAAATAGGTTTCCTACTTTTGGGGGC
>JAHDFQ010000022.1:0-7020 GCA_020628085.1 Saprospiraceae bacterium | reverse complement strand
TTATGATGTAATCAACTGCTTTATATTTATAAATAGGTTTCCTACTTTTGGGGGCTAATGATCTAGATTTATTTAAACAAGAAACACAAAATACAGGAATTTCGTTTAAAATTTCACTAATATCTTAGTTTCTATGTCTAGTTATAATTAAACAAATTTCAGAACAATATATTGTTAAACAAACCTAATTATACAGTAAATGGTCTGTTATATGTCATTGATTTTAAAACTAAATGCTTCTGGTGTGAATAAAAAAGGAAGTATTCATCAAATAGAAATCGCTGACTTAATTTTTTTTGAAAAGATATTCCTGTTCTCAATAATAAATTTTATAAAAAAAGTGTTCAGAATACTACGACTTTATCTGGAAAGAAAACAACTACTAAAAAATGCTGCAAATTGACAATTTGACGAAGACTGTCCATGTATTATCACTGGGAGGAACTATATTATTTCCAACCGACACTATTTGGGGAATAGGCTGTGATGCAACAAATACCGAAGCCATTCAAAAAATTTATACATTAAAGAATCGACCAACAGACAAGCCCTTTGTCTTACTTGCGGATTCTATAGAAATGGTTCAAGAATATGTTCAACATGTACACCCTCGCATTGATACATTACTCAGTCTTCATGTTCGACCATTGACGGTTGTCTATGACGAGGCCAAAAATCTACCTCCAATAGCTATTGCAGATGATGGTAGCGTCGCTATTCGTATTCCACAAGATGATTATTGTAAAAATTTAATACGTTCTTTTGGTAAACCACTTGTCGCCACTTCTGCAAACATTAGCAATGAACCTTTTCCAAAAAGTTTTGGTACTGTAAGTTCGGCTATTATTCAAGGCGTAGATCATGTTGTTCATAACATGCAACGAGATAATATTGAATCGGAACCTTCTGCAATTGTACGGCTTTCACCGAAGGGTGAATTGGAGTTTTTGAGAAAGTAACATTATCTGACTTCCAGAACAACGGTTAGAGGAATATTACCTATTTTTACTAATTATAGTTTTAATAAGAGTAATTCCAACTAACACCCTATGTTAACTTGCCGAATCCAATACAACGATCAAACGAAGAATGTTCCACTCAATAAAATGACTTTTTTTGAGGAACTGTACATTGATATTAAAGTTGAACATTTAACTACTCTTACAGGATTAAAACAGGCTAGACGAATTCAAGCAACGATTCATCCCAAACAAGATGTTGTGATGCAAGGCTTGGAATTGGTGTATAATCGAACGTTTCAGCCAACAGAACGGGTGTTTTGTAATGGCTTTCAGTCGTGGTCGGAAAGTCGGGAGTTTAATTTGGATGAAGAGATTCCAAGTTTACGGAGAATCGCCCATCCCTTAATGGGAAATTATGGAGACTACCATATTCCTGCGGTCAAACGTGGAAAAGGCTTGCTACATTCTTGGACGTATGGTTATATTCGGAAAACAAATGGTATTGAATTGATTGGTAGCTTGACCGAACAATCCGCTTTTACAATCATTCAATCCGATACACAAACGGGTCAAATATTCATACAAAAAGATATTGACCAACTGCAACTCACCCATTCTTATCCGATATTGGACATTGTTATTTTAGAAGGAACGGAAGATACCGTTTTTGACAACTATTTTGATCTGATGCCTTTTGAAAAACCAACGACACTACCTGCGGTGGGCTGGACGAGTTGGTATAATTACTACACTAATATTTCGGAAGAAATTATTCTTAAGAATCTCAAAGCCTTTAAAAAACATAATTATCCAAGACCCGATCAATATGCTACCATTTTTCAGATTGACGATGGTTTTCAAACTAAAGTGGGCGATTGGTTAAGTATTAAACCTAGTTTTCCAAATGGTATGCGCCCAATTGCTAAAGCAATACACGAAAAAGGATATGAGGCAGGACTTTGGCTTGCGCCATTCATCTGTGAAAAAGGATCGGATATTGCAACACGAAATCCACATTGGTTACTCAAAGATAAAAACGGTAAACTCGTTCGGGCGGGCTATAATCCTGGTTGGAGTGGACACTTTTATGTGCTAGATTTTTATTTAAAAGAAGTACAAGATTATTTACTAAAAGTGTTTCAAACGGTACTTGAAGTTTGGGGTTTTGATATGGTTAAATTAGATTTTTTATATGCTGTTTGTATCCTCCCCAGACCCAATAAAACACGTGGTCAAGTGATGTATGATGCCATGCAATTTATACGTTCGATTGTTGGTAAAAAGAAAATTTTGGGTTGTGGCGTACCACTTGGTTCTGTTTTTGGGCTGGTTGATTATTGTAGAATTGGGGCAGATATTCATTTAAAGTGGGAGCACCGACTGCTTCATTTTCTAAGAAATAGAGAGCGTGTTTCTACAATTATTGCGCTGAGATCCGCTATCGGACGACGCCATTTAAACAAACGGGCATTTATCAACGATCCTGATGTTTTTATACTAAGAGATGAGAATAATCAACTTACTCCGACGCAGCAACATACTATTTTGATACTAAATATCCTGCTAGGGGATTTATTGTTTACATCAGATTATCTAAAAGATTATAGCCCAGAACAGCTTTGTGAGTACAAAAACATTTACTTATTACAAAAAAGTGAGTTAAAAAGTGTTAAAGAACTGCAAAAAGATTGTTACAAAATCGACTACGTATTAAATAAAAGATCATACACTGTTTTTAGTAATTTGACTAAAAAGGAGGTTTTTATCGGTAAAAAAAATCAAAACATCGCTATTCAGCCCTTTGAAACCATCATTTTAAATTCATAATTGTGTATAAAAGACACTAAATTAAATGTCACAACATTTAACACCTACTTTCCCTATGACACAATTAATCTGTATACATTTACGGTACAAATGAAAATTAATTAACTCTTATAAAATAGATAGCTTCTATTTTCGTGTTGGAGTTATTCCAAAAAACCAATTTAAAGGGTGCATATAGTAGCACTCATGGTCAGAATTCTTGTTCGTTGTTACCCACCGAATTTTTCTTACTGACTAATGGATTAGGGGAGTTAAGAGCTTTCAAGGCTTCCCTAATCATTTCATCATCGCTCTGTACTACTCTGAAATAATTATTTTCGTTGAAAATATGTTTGGCTAAGCGCGTCTTAATATCTTCTTTTAATACATCTTTTACCAAATCTAATTCTTTCGGTTTTCGATTGATATCTTTCTTTTCTGCATAATCCAAAAACTCCTCAAATATAGTGTCGCTGACTTCGAAGTTCTTTATAAAATCATCTATCGTATTTTTCTTTAAAATAGATTTATTTTTTTGATAGTACTTATATGAAAACGTAGAAACGTACTGCTGTAATTCATGGTAATAGTCATTAAAAAGCACCGTATCTATTGGAACAAAAATATCTGGTGCAATACCACCCCCACCATAAACCAAACGTCCATTTTTTGTTTTGAATACTAGACTATCTACAACTGTCACCTTGCTTTCATCAACCAATTCACCACTATTATAACGAGCTTCTAAATCATCTCTGTAAACGGCATCATCATCGTAAGAACGCTGAATAGATCGTCCCGAAGGCGTGTAATAACGAGCAACTGTTAGGCGCAATGCAGAGCCATCCTTTAGTAGATACTGGTCTTGTACTAGTCCCTTTCCAAAAGAACGACGACCAATTACCACCCCTCGATCTAAATCCTGAATAGCACCTGCCAATATCTCACTAGCTGATGCCGAACCTTCATCTATAAGGACAACAATATTATTGACATCAAAAAAGTTTTGCCCCGTTGATTCGTAATCATTTCTGTGTACAGCTCGTCCTTCTGTGTACACCAATAATTGATCTTTTTCTTTGAATAATTGACTTAATATTTTGGTCGCTTCCTGTAAATAACCCCCAGGATTTTGACGTAAGTCAATGACCAAATCCGTCATTTGATGTTCTTCCACCAATCGCTCTAAACCTTTCATGAATTCATTGTAAGTGGTTGCACTAAAACGATTCAGTTTGATATAACCTGTACTTTCATCCAACATATTAGCAACGTCTACACTATATACAGGAATTTCTGCTCTACTGATTTCAAATTCTCGGATGTCTTGCTCACCTACTCTCAACACACCAACTTTAACTTTCGATCCGACTTCACCACGTAACATCTGCATCACTTTAGATATTTCGTATACATCACCTGTTACGATGGTATCGTTTATTTCAACAATTCGATCGCCTTCTATGATTCCAACTGCCTCTGACGGCCCATCCTTGATGGGTTTGATTACAACAATGGTATCATCCAACATCATAAATTCGACGCCAATCCCATGAAAATTACCTTGCAATTGTTCGTTAACTTCTACTAATTCGTCAGCAGTTAGATAGTTAGAATGCGGATCCAACTCACCAATTAATGTTTTAATTGCCTCTTCGATCATTTTGTCACTTTCTACCTCATCGACATATTTTGCTTCGATATAACGAATAAGTTCTTCTATTCGTCCTTCTCCTATTTGTTTGGATATAGCATCATCGTTTTCGATAACAATTTTAGTAGTAGGTTCGCTAGGACGTAATTTTGTACCGATAATCATTCCAATCACCATCATTAGTGAAAGGAGTAAGGGTAACCAAATCTGATAAGATTTAGTCGGTGTTGAATCAGGTTGTACCATATTTAATATTCGTATTTGAAAGTTACAAAACAGCAACTTCATACTTTTAGAAAGCCAACAAATGTAAGGAAACCCCAACAAATATCTATCCAAGCACTTGTAATAATACTCTAATAGTCGCGGTGGTTCTATAAAATAATTTCAATTAGGTTTGGAAAAAATATTAAGTATATTTGATAAAAACACGTATTTATAATAGAATGTTTGTGTTTTTTTCATAAAAAACTGATTTTATTAGTAACTTTATAATGTAAGATTCATGCAAATAACGTTCTATAAATGGATGTGTATATGATCTTTGTAAAATAAATTTATATTCCTTATAAAATAAATTCAGTTTGAGCAACAAAATTGATCGCTTAGATAGAGAAATCTTAGCATTGTTAATGAAAGATGCTAATTTACCATTTACAGAAATTGGTAAAAAATTATATATATCTGGAGGAACAGTACATGTCCGCATGAAAAAACTTCGATCTATGGGCATTGTCAAAAGTGCTAATTTAGTGGTCGATTACACCAAACTAGGATATGATATTAGTGCTTTTCTTGGAATTTATTTAGATAAAAGTTCATTGTATGATGAAGTAGCCTACCAATTGACAAAAATTAAAGAAGTCGTTGGAGCGCATTATACCACAGGTAATTATGGTATTTTTGTCAAAATAGTATGCCGAGATACTAAACATTTAAGGCAAGTTCTAGATAAGATCCAACGCATTAATGGTATTCAACGTACCGAAACATTTATATCTCTTGAGGAAAGTGTTAATCGTCCAATTGACATATTAGATGACGACAAAAGATAAGAAATAGCAAAGAATAAACTCCATTAAAATTGATGGAATAGATTTTGTAATAAAATTGTTATATCCTGTAACCGACTCTCCACGAAATACTCCCCTTCGCAACATATACCACAATGTTTCATCTTCTTTTTTCGTTAATCTGAAAAAAACAATTATTTTATATAATTGAGACATAAGTACTTACACTAATATGAACAACTATCTAATACTATTTTCTTGTTTTACTTCTTTACACACCTATCGTTGGAGTAAACTGCCTTTTCAGTTCTTGTTTTTAGTTGTCTTTCTAATTGGTCAAAATACGGTTTCTTTTGGTTTATCCAATTATACATGTATATCTATTTCTGATAAAAATACTCAAGCTGGACAGTTATTATTAACAAATATCCAACTAAAATCTGAGGTCGAAACGCACTATGTTGCAGTACTTACAGCTACTAACCTAAGTGGTCAAGCGGTACAATTCGGAACAAGTATAGCACCAGATATTAATATCAAGTTCGAAGAATCTTTCAGTCGACATCCGCTGAATCCTTATAAAGAAGAAATATTAGATGCTTTACTAGATACAAATCTACAGATTCTAAGTAGAAAAACTATGCGAGGTATTGAGTTGATGTTGGAGAAAACAAAACCTTTAGCTGAGAGATATGTAGGGCGGAGCTATGATGCGCAATTATTTAAGGTTAAAAGAAAAAAGTCATCTCCAAAAAAGCAAAAAATTAAAAAACCTACTACAGAGACACCGACAGAGGCTCATTCTGATTCTGTTATAGAAATTGCAAAAAAAGAAAACCCTGCGCCCCCTCTAAAAGAAAGAAAATCACTTCGTTTTATTCGTAATAAGAAAGAGTCTAAAAAGGAAGATGTCGTTGAAAAAACAAAACCAATTGATGAGAAAAATGTTGAGGTAGCAGTTCTGTCCGAGGACACTGTAAATGAGGCAGATGTAGTTCAAGAAGAAATTGTTTTAACTCCAAACAACGATCCCTTAACTGAAAATATAATATCTAAACCCAAAAGAGATAAAAAGCCATTTATCAAACTATCTAAGCGTAAAAAAGTAGTTCAAGAAGAAAAAGAGAGCATTAGTTTTACTTCTAATATTGAAGAAGAAGAGGACGAAGCATCTTTTTATTATAATGAAAGTGCGTGTGCTGATATTGTGATTGATTCTATCCAAGTGGTTAAAAATCAAAAAGATAAGTGGTTGACTGTTCAATATACGATTACTAATCAAGGAACAAAGTCAGCAGATTTATATGGAAAAGCAGGCGATGACGCTGATAACTTAGCGATTAAAGTGTTTATGGCAAGTTCTGAAAATTTGACGCGTGGTTCTATCCCAATTGGTGGTTCTTTTATCAAAAACGGTATAGACGATGGTATCTTATTACCGAATCAATCACATACAGGTACATTTAAAATTGATATTCGTAAAAAAACGTCGTTCACACCTTTTTTAATTTTTAGTGCCGATCATTTCAATGTAATGGTAGAGTGTGATAAAACGAATAATAAAAATCATCTTTTTGTAGAGTAA
>JAHDFQ010000238.1 GCA_020628085.1 Saprospiraceae bacterium | reverse complement strand
AGCACATAATCGCCTTTTTAACGTAAAAATCTTGGCAGATCAAGGCTTTTTACTCATTTTGTGAAGGAATTGAACGCAACAAATAGATACAATGAAATCTAAGTTTGGGACAGCTCCCGTTTTCTTTACCGCTATTTCGACGATTCTAGGGGCAGTGATGTTTCTACGATTCGGTTATGCACTTGGAAATGTCGGTTTCTTGGGGACAGTCGCCATTATTTTGATTGGTCATGCGGTAACAATTCCAACAGCTATGGCAATTGCAGAAATTGCTACGAATCAGAAAGTGGAAGGTGGTGGTGAATACTATATTTTGTCTCGTTCCTTTGGTTTGGTTATTGGTTCGTCTATCGGAATCGCCTTATTCCTCTCGCAAGCTATTAGTGTCGCCTTTTATATTATCGCCTTTTCAGAATCTTTTTCAGGATTGATTGATTATATCAATGCTCGTTATCCTAATTTACACCCAATCGCAAAATGGTTTCTATCCAAAAAACAAACCTTGAGTATTCCTGCTTTGCTCATTTTGACGTCTATTGTATTGACAAAAGGGGCTGATTTGGGCGTGAAAGCTTTGTATGTAGTTGTTGCTACGTTGACCGTTTCTATGGTTGCTTTTTTTCTAGGAACACCTACCGCTAATGCACCCGCTTCTTTTGAGTTTAATGCGATGGTAGCCGATCATGATTCCTTTTTTATGGTGTTTGCAATCATTTTCCCTGCGTTTACGGGAATGACGGCTGGTGTTGGTCTTTCAGGTGATTTGCAAGATCCTGGGAAGTCTATTCCTCTTGGAACGCTCGCTGGAACGCTGTCGGGTATGGTCATTTACTTTTTTATTGCCTATAAGTTAACGACATCAGCTAGCCCTCAAGAACTGGCAGATACCAGTCGTTTGGTCATGGCAGATATTGCACAACAAGGATATTGGTTGATTCCTCTAGGGTTGGCAGCCGCTACTATTTCATCGGCATTGGGATCGTTGATGGTTGCGCCCAGAACATTACAAGCAATTGCTAAAGATCGTTTGTTTCCGACCGTTCGCATCAATAGTTGGTTGTCTATGGGGCGAGGCAAGAATAAAGAACCGTACAATGCTTCCTTGATTACCATTTCTATTGCCATCGTTTTTATTTTTATGGGTGGTTTGGATGTCGTTGCCGAAATTATTTCGATGTTCTTTATGGTAACGTATGGAGCCTTGTGTCTCATTTCATTTTTACAACATTTTGCCGCCGACCCTTCTTATCGTCCGACTTTCCGTTCTCGTTGGTATATTTCTTTATTTGGGGCGTTTGCTTGTTTCGGATTGATGTTTTTTATCAATGCTCTGTATGCAGTAATGGCATTGGTTTTTATGGGAATGTTTTATGTGTTGGTGAGTCAATACAATCCTGATAAAAATAACATGGCGGTTATTTTTCAAGGTGCTATTTTTCAATTGAGTCGACAATTACGGGTCTTTTTACAAAAAACAGATAAGGAACAAAATCAGAGTTGGCGACCTTCGGTGGTGTGTATTTCTCGAAGTTCGTTTGAACGATATGCGGCGTTTGATCTGATGCGATGGATTTCACAGAAGTATGGTTTTGGTACGTATATTCATTTGATTGATGGCTATTTATCGAAAGAAAATAATCATAAAGCAAAAACTTCCAAAGAGCGATTAATTAAAATGGCGGAGTCCAATCATAGCAATTTATATATTGATACCTTGATTAGTCCGTCGTTTACTTCGGCAGTGGCGCAGGTCATTCAGTTGCCTGGCGTTTCAGGAAAGGAAAATAACTTGTTGATGTTTGAGTTTTCTAAGCATCAAACCCAAGATTTGACCAATTTAATTGATAATTATAAATTAATCAAAGCTGTCGATTTTGATGTGATTACGCTAGGAAGTGCTGAAAAAGGATTTGGTTTCAGGCAACGCATTCATATTTGGATTACCAGTAATGATTATGAAAATGCTAATTTAATGATTTTGTTGGCTTACATCATTGCAGGTCATAAAGAATGGAATGAATCGCACATTCATATTTTCGCCATCTATCCAGAAGAAACCTGTTCAGCAGAAAAAGATCGTTTATATGAGTTGATTTATGAAGGAAAATTACCTATTTCTAAAAATGATATTAAGGTCATTCCTCAAAAAAATAATATTGATACCAAACGAATTATTGAGAAAGAATCGCGTGATGCTGATTTAACTATTATTGGGTATAGAAAAGAAGCCCTAAAAAACAAAGGTCAAGCTATTTTTGAAGGCTATGAACATATTGGAAATACGCTATTTGTGAGCGCAGCGAAGGATACAGTTATTAAGTAATGTGTTAACGTGTTCATATACGCAAGTGTTCATGTGTTAACGTTCAGGGAGCGATTTTATCTTTTATATGGTACAATCCTTGGTTGAGCGACTTTTATAATGATCCAATATAGGAAACTATGACTACGATGACTTTATAAATCATAAATAGTAGCAATAAAAATAATACGATTAAAGCAATAGCGACCGTCAAAATAGCTTTCCATGCACTACCACGATCTTCTTCCTCAACATAATGCTTTTTAAGCAAATTGAGATTACGGACATTGGCTTTATAAGCTAAGTCAAATAAATCTCCAATAATTGGAATTGCCCCAATAGTAGCATCTAAAAAGACATTCCATAACATTCGGATCAACACCCATCCACTCACACCATGACGTGCCATGGCTAAGACCATTCCACCTGAAATTCCAAAACTTACCACGTCACCTGCATACGGTACGAGTCCGATCAGGAAGTCTACTCCGAAACGAATATTTGTAAATGGAATACGAAAACGAGTATCTAATAAATCCGAAAGTCGATCAATATATTGAAGTTCTTTGACTGTAGTGGACGTTGGTAAATTAGTTGGCATTTATCTTCTTTTTGTACTAAAACGAAAGCGGTTTCAGAATGTTTTCTGAAACCGCTTTCGTTCTAAGTATTCTATTGTAAAACAGAAATGGCCTTTACTTCAAAATGCTTTGATACTTTGTTTCGTCATTGATTAATTTAATTGCCTCCTTGATTTCGATATCATTGCGTAAGCCGATTTGAATTTTTCCTTTTTGGAAATAATAGCGACTAATAATTTCTTTTTCTATCAAATCAACAATGGCATCTTTATATTTTGTTAATTCTGTCTTCTTTGTTTCCTCAATTTTCTTTTCGATGGCTTCTAAATCATTAGCAACAGACGTATAATTTTCTTTTTCTGCTTCTGCTTTAAGTTTAGCCATTAAACGCTCACTTTCACTTTCATAAGAATAATTTTGCTGATCTAAAAATGCTAAAAACCCATTCCAATCTTCAAAATGAAAGTCCTCTACGTCTGCAATAGATTCATTTTCCAATACAAATTGCGTTACATAATCGAAGATCATATAGTTTTTAACTAAGTTTTGCACTGCTGTACGCTCGCTATCTTTATCAATAAATACATCTGGTTTTACACCGCCACCGTCTAATACGATTCGTCCACTTTCTGTTTTAAACTTCGCTCGTTCTACATCTGGAATATTTACAGGTTCACCATTTTCATACTTTACCCCTTGAATACATCGTCCACTGGGAATGTAATATTTGGCTGTGGTCAATTTCACTTTTGAGTTGTATCCAACGTCACGTGTATTTTGAACCAATCCTTTTCCATATGAACGTTGTCCCATTAAAACAGCTCGATCTAAATCTTGCAATACACCAGAAACAATCTCTGAAGCCGACGCTGAATTTTTATCAATTAATACAACAACTGATACCTCCTCATCAACTGGTTGATTCAATGTTTTGAAGCTACGATCCCAGTCTTTTACTTTTCCTTTTGTGGTAACGACTTGCTTTCCTTTTGGAATAAAGACGTTAGAAACGTTAACTGCTTCTGCCAATAGTCCCCCACCATTACCACGAAGATCAAAAACGACTCCTTTCAATTCTGGGTCTTCTTCCTTCATTTTTTTGACTGCATTCGCCACATTCGCACCAGCTTGTCTGGTAAATGTTGTCAACGCTACATATCCAATATGGTCTGAAATCGTACCAGAATAAGGTACATTTGGTACTCGAACCTCGCCACGAACCATCGTCAAATCTAACTCTTTAGCTGTCCCAGGTCGCTTGACGGTCAATACTACTTCTGTTCCAGGATAACCTTTCAAGATATTGCTAACATCATCCGTTGATTTTCCTTTAGATGATTTTCCATCAATAGCTACAATGACGTCACCTGCTTTCATACCTGCTTTATGGGCGGGTTGGTCTTCATATGGCTCAGTAATCGTTACATAATCTCCAATCTTTTTGATTTGCGCACCGATACCGTTATATTTTCCTTCTGTGATGTATTTGAACCCTTCAATTTCAGATTCAGAAATATAATTGGTGTATGGGTCTAACGATTCTAGCATGGCATCTACACCTGTTCGCATCAATTTAGCAGGATCCAACTCGTCTACATAATAGGTATTGATTTCCTTATATAAATTGGTAAAAATTTCAATATTCTTTGCAATTTCAAAATACTTACCGTGATTGACTGTACCACTGACGGCTGCTCCACCTATAACAGCTACACAAAGTAGGATGGCTATTCGACTAACTCTCTTCATAAGAAAATGATAACTATTTTTAAAAGTCTATTTAAGCAGATACTCTATCTACCATTACTAAACGTAGAAAACCCAACTTTAATGATACAATTAACCATAAAAATGAACCAAAGTTTACATTTTACTGTCAAGTAACATCTTCTTGGGTAACTTATTAAGAATAAAAATAATGCCAAGAATAAAAAAGGGTTGTATCCGTTTGGACACAACCCGTTGAAAATTTTTGTTTTTTGTCATAGATGGTATTAAAACAACTCCATCTATTTATCTATTCTCATGAAAACTGAAGAAACATAAAAGAGATGATGCCGAGACATCACCCCTTTTAGTTATTTTATTTGTCTAACAAAATCATTTTCTTAGTAGCTGAATAATCAGCTGTACTTAATTCGTAGTATAATACACCCGCAGCATTTAATGTATTACCATCAACTGTTACTTGGTTGTAACCTCGTTCAAATGTACCTTCAATGACTTGTAATGTACGACCTGCAACATCATAAATTCTTAATGATGCATCTGCTGCCATTGGCAAGTTGAAGCTGATTACTGTTTCAGCACTAAATGGATTAGGTGTATTTTGGAACAACTCAAATCCATTCGCAGTTGTACTTTCTG
>JAHDFQ010000237.1 GCA_020628085.1 Saprospiraceae bacterium | reverse complement strand
GCTTTGGGAAGGTGTGCAGTTTGGCGTATCTCAGTTTCAGTTTCCTGAGGTGGCAGTAGACAGTTTTGTAATTAGTGAAATACCAGAAAAATTGCGTTTAGGACATCAAATGGAATTTGTGTGCAAACAGTTATTAGAGACTAGTAATGCGTATAATGTACTCCTGCATAATTTGCCCATACGGGAAGAAAAACGGACTATTGGTGAAATAGATTTCATAGTTCAGGAAACCGCTACAAAGCAGTTAATTCACATAGAATTGACCTATAAATTCTATCTGATCGACACCGATATTAAAGAACCCATACACCAACTGGTAGGTCCCAACCGGCGCGATGCCTTTTATGCCAAGCTAGAAAAGATAAAGAACAACCAATTTTCATTGATTCACACGCCTATTGGTCGCTCCGCATTGTTGGAAAAAGGAATTGATACCGAAAACATGACGCAGCAAGTTTGCTATAAAGCCCAGTTATTTCAACCTTACGCTAGTAAGGCATTATCTATAGCACCGTTAAACAAAAATTGTATTATAGGCTATTGGTTACGCTTGGCAGCATTTCATACGGCTGACTTTACACCACATACATTCTATATCCCTACCAAAAGCGAATGGGTGTTGCACCCTATGGACACCGTAGCATGGCGCTCACATGAAGAAATTGCTATTGCTATTACAGAACGCTTAGAAAACAACAGCGCACCCATGGTTTGGATGAAGAAAAACAACACGTTTGAAAAGTTCTTCGTGGTATGGTGGTAAGCTTAATTTCTTAGTTTAAACTAATACAAATGCCTGTTAATAACTGTTGATAGGTCTTTTTTTAAGTGGGTGGGAATTAGATTACTTTTATAGGTGGAATATGTGGGCAATTGTGTACATATAGGATAGTTTTACTGCATTTAACGAAAAATGAAAATAAAAGAAGTTCATATATCTAAATTTCGTTCAGTTGAGAACGGAAAATTTCATTTTAATCAAGTTACGGCAATAGTTGGACAGAATAATTCAGGAAAATCAGCTTTAATGAGAGCTTTAAATTCTTTCTTTAATCCAATTGCTGAAATTCATCATTTTATGGATGGTACCAATTTGTATACAACCAAAAGAGCTGTTCCAAGAATCACAATTGATTTTGAATCCGTTCCTAATAAAGCAGTTTACAATCCTTTCTTAAATAATGGACAGATTTGCGTTAAACAAGAATTCAACAAACAAAGAAACAGATTAGAGTATTCAGTAAAAAGCAACAATAATTTTCTAATTGCCACCGAAGATTTTGTGAAAGAATTGTTTAGTGATGTTCAATTTGTTTTAATACCAACAGAACGTGGAGCGAAATATAAAGGACAGGACGAAATAACAATTTTAAAAAAACTTTTGGATAATTTCTTTTCAACACACACTGCAAAAAGAGACACGTTAAGTCCAAAAGTAAAAGACGCTTTCAAATATTTCAAAAAGAACGCTTTAAGCAAAGTTTCCAAAGGCATTGAGGATATGTACTTAGCCAAAAAGGGGTTTAGTGTAGAAATAGACAGCAGATTTCCTTTGAATTATGAACTATTCATTAATGATTTAGCAATCAAAATTGTTGAAGAAGAGCAAAATTTTAAATTGGAAGAATGCGGAAGTGGAATTCAAAGCCTTGTAGCTATTTCAATATATAGATACTTAGCCAAGTTAAATCATTCAAACTTCATAATTGGAATTGAAGAACCTGAAATCAATCTACATCCACAAGCCCAAAAAGAGTTAATATTTGCTCTTTTGGATGAAACAAATAACAATGATTTACAGCTAATATTCACTACTCATTCAACGGTACTGATAGATGAATTGGACCATACTAAAATAGTCTTAGTAAGAAAGGAAAAAGATGTAAAGAGAAGTTTTAAAACTACCATTCATCAATTGAATTCTCAATTTTGGCAGAATTATAATCTGCAAACACTACAATATGACAAGTTTCATAAATTTCGTAATTCAGAATTCTTTTTTGCCAACCACGTTATAGTGACAGAAAGTCCGACAGACTCTGAAGTATTTAGAAATTTATTGAAACTAAAAAATTTAGTAATAGAAAGACACGGTATTTCGGTCTTGGAACTTAGTGGAATATCATCCTTAAAGTATGCATTCTATCTTTTAAGAGATTTAAAAATTCCAAAAACTATGATAATCGACAAAGATTTTTTCTTCGACTACCAAAACGGCAGTAAAGCAAATAGTCGATATGGGAATGGGTTTTTCAACTACCGTAACACATACAATAATGAACCTTTAATACCTGAAATTCTAAATAATCAAAATAAAAGAACACAGATAGAGGGTTTATTGTCATCTAATCATAGTCGTGCACTAGACCTTACATTAGAATTTGATGTACTCTGTATGAAGTACAATATGGAAATGGATTTAGTAGGTTCTACGACAGCAAGAAACTTGATTTATAACCGTCTGAATATTCCAGTTGCGGATAGGAACACTAATAACCTATTGACGAATTTCGAAGGGAGTCTTAAGAAATTAGATTTATTGTTACATGTCATTTCAAACTTACCGCACCAGAATTTACCAAATTCATACAAGAGACTAATAAAGCGATTTAAAGAAATAGTTAAATAAAAACGCAGTACAACATTGTATAAAAATAATAGCGGTTTAATCGCTAAAACGAAAATGAAATCTATAAATCAAACAACAGTAATAAACCGAAATTAAGTGCGTTAAAATCCGCTACTATTTTTATTCGTTACCGTTGTAAAACATTATAATCCAAGATTGAAAAAAAGAATTTACATTATACTTTTTTGCATTTCAGCAGCAATTCTAGGTTGTAAAGAAATTAAAACTGAATCTAAAGAAAAGCAAAAATTGTTGTCGGAGACAGAATTAAAACCTCAAAAAGAACAACAGGACTCAATAATAGAAAAATATCTTAAAAACGGCGCTTGGAAGTATTGGGTTTATTCCCAAGAATGGCAAAGCGAAGTGGACAAAGGACTTGCTCAGGATAGCACAATTGCATATCTATGGCAACAAAAAGCCATGCCTTTAATCAAGCAAGGAAAATATGAAATCGGTCTTGAATACATTAATAAAGCTGTTAAATACGACCGTGAAGAATGGCAAGACTACCGAGCTTTTACCAAATGCATTTTTGCCAAAACATACAGAGAAGCAATTATAGATTTTCAAGATTGTAAAAAAAGGTATGGAAACGCATTCGTAATGGACCATTCCTATGATTTTTATATTGGACTTTCATATCTACAGTTAAACGAATTTGAGCAAGCAGAAAAAGTATTTAAAATGGACTTTGACCGCGTTATTGCCAATAAAGGAAAGGACTGGTTCCACCATTTAGACCTGTTTTATTTCGGCATCAGCAAATACGAACTTAAAAAATATCAAGAAGCGATTGAAATCTTCGACTTGGCACTTGAAATATATCCTGAATTTTCAGATGTACAAGCGTACAAAGCTATTTGTTTAAGTAAGCTTGGGAGAAAGGAAGAAGCTATTGAACTAGATAGGCTAGCCGAACTAAATGGAAAAGCCGGAAATTCAATTAATGAGGACAATGTGATATATGAATGGTATCCGTACCAAATGCGATGGAAAAAATAACTTTTTAACAATGCCTAAACGTAATACGGGCTTTTGGGCTAAATCGAATGGTCTGTGTATATTTATGATGTCGCTAAATCTTTAGGATTTAGCTTTGAAAAAAAAAAGAAAAAGTAAAACCAAAAGCTTTAGCTTCGTGCGCAGACCTGCCCGCCGGCAGGCAGGCGGAAACGCAAAGTTTCCTTGCCCCCGCACTAAGCTTAGCGAACCGTTGTGTACAAATTCAAGAAAATTTTTATTTATGAACTACCATTCGCAGATTAAGAAAATTTTGACTGTGCTATTCTGTACAATTCTGTTCTCATGCTTGGAAACGCCATCGAAAACAAAAACAGAAAAAAAATACTTCAATGATTTAGGAGAAATACCTTTTGATGAAGAATTTGATGATATTAATTTTAAACTCTGCCACGAAGATATTACGTTTCCCTTTAACTACGGTGGTATCGGTTTAGTTTATGAAGGCGAAAAAAAACAGTTAGTCAAAACTTTCACAGACAATTACCAATCTTCAGAAATAAAAGGTCAAAATGGTTTTATCACAATCCGCTTCATTATAAACTGTGAAGGAAAAACTGGTAGATTTAGAGTTACGGAAATGGACTTCAATCTTAAACCTAAAAAATTCGATAAAACCATTTCAGGTAAAATATTAGATATTACCAAAAACCTTAGTGGATGGAAACCTCATGAACATAATGGAAGAACTTTGGACTACCAACAATACCTGACTTTTAAATTAAATGACGGTAAATTAACTGACATTTTACCATGAAAACATTTACTTACATTCTTATATTTTTATTATTTCAAACCAATGTATTTGGGCAGCAAAATTGTGAAACTTTAAAAGATGACCCTAAATGTTACCAAGCTTGTTTGACAATGAATCAAGAAAGTATGCATCATCAAGGTTCTTATGCTTCGCAAAAACATTTGAGTGATGCTATTGAAATGTGTTCTACTTTATCAAATGCATATTTTGAAAAATCCGTGGCATTTTTAAAGCGGGGTATGTTTATTGAATGGAAAGAGCTTATGGACAAGGCTGTGGAAATAAACCCAGAACAGCACCTATCATACAGAGCTTGGTGCCAATTTTCATTTTTACACAATTATGAAGAGACAATAAAAGATTTAAACACCCTTACAGAAATAAAAGGCACACCATTTATTGGTGTTGGACAAAGTGGAGATTACGATTTACGAATAGTTCTTGCTCTTAGTTACAAATTAACTAATAGAAAGGACAAAGCTATAGAAATAATCGAAACAGCAATGATGGACAAGGACTACTATGTTGGACTTTATGATTATTTACATCTCGGCGTAATATATCTCGAGAACAATGAGCCCGATAAAGCATTAGAATCATTTAAAAAGCAAATAGAAGAAAATGAATTAGCAGAGGTATATTTCTATTTAGGTAAAACATACTTAAAATTAAAGAACCCATCTGAGGCTTCAAAAAATATACAGAAAGCACTTGAAATGTATAAAAATGGTCGAAAAATGCACAGTAATTACTATCAATTTACAGACCAAATTTATCAACGGGATATACTGGATTTACAAAACATTACGGGATAAAACAGTACATAATTAAACCCAAACGTAATGCGGACTTTAGGGCTAAATAAAAAGGTCTGTGTATATTTATA
>JAHDFQ010000021.1:33872-41296 GCA_020628085.1 Saprospiraceae bacterium | reverse complement strand
AATCAAATCATCTAAGAATAGAAAATATCTCAAAAGAAAAAATCATTGCAAGTGGTGCAGAGTCCGTTGATATAATATTCCCCCTAGAACCGCACCAATTCTTGATCCAACAATTCACCATCCATTTCCAGAACCATCAAATACAAGCCTTTTTTAAACTGCTCTTGTTGCAAAATGGCTTGTTGTTGACCAGCATTTAAAGCCTGATCTTTATATAAAACAACTTGATTAGGACTACTCAAAGACTGCAAATAGAGCGTATATTTTCCTTGTTGAGCAATCGTATAATGGAGCGTATAATTTTGATCTGTTTTTTGGGAAGAAACCGTATTTAAAATACCTGATTTTTTAGAATTATCGTTTTCTACTAAAGTTGCGGTGGTACTACAATTTTCAATATTTGCTAAAAATTCAGCACCATTTTCTACCTCAAAACCTGCGTTGAGACTGATACATTCTCCTGCATGAAATACGATATTTGAACCTGTAATTTCCGTTCCATTCGATTCAATGATTAAGTTTGCTTGAAGCGTATCGCCATCAATCGGTTGAACATTGACATACAAAATGTCAGGACAATTATCTTTATGTATGATGTATTGACCAGATGTGGTTACACTATTTCCATTGTTAAATGTAACTGATCCCATCGTACCGCTAGTTGCGGAATCTGCTATGTCTTGAGCAGCTAACCAAGTCATTCCATCGGCATTATCAGCCCGTCTTTGCAAACTTAGATTGGTGAAATTTTGTGCCTCTACATTAGTAATAGGAGTATTTCCAAATTCGATAGAATTAAGTTCTGAAAAGGTAGTATTGGTTCCATAATTGTTGATAATATAATACCCTTCTTTTGGAATAGTTGGAAAAGCAGGGCGTTCATCAGGGGCAACATTAAGCTGAAATGCCACCACTTCACCATTAGGTATCGCTCCTGTAGAAAAATCCATTTGTACACCTGTTGGACTAAAATCATAACTGCCATTTGTAGTAATGTTCAGTCGCTTGACCGTTCCACCACCCACAGGTGCAGTTGAATTGACTCGATTGGCATTTCCAGAAAAAGCAGTATGTTTATTCGCTATTTTATCATAAATAATAGAATTGGTTTCATTAAATTGATAATAGGCCACAATCGTTGGGTCTTGAACTAAATAATGCGTCAAATGACGGTGTTCACGGATTTCGTCTTGTGTCAAAGCCCGATTCCATATCGCTACTTCATCTATTAACCCATCATAATTTCGACTACTCCAGCCTTTATAACTACCTATTTTCATCGTACTCAAATTGGCTTGACCAGCGGCAAAACTATGTTTGGAAGCTACACCATTTAGATATAGGGTAACTCCTGTTGGGTCAGTTACAATTGCTACATGTGACCATTCATCAGCAGGAACGACCAAACCGCTATCCCACCACCAAGCACCGTTTGGCCAATGATAACCAAGGGTATTATTACCACCTCTAAAATTCAAACCTGCGGAATCTCCATCATTGAATACAATACCCGTATAATCATCTTGAATACCGTTTGGCTTCACCCAAGCC
The DNA here is from genome assembly GCA_020628085.1 of Saprospiraceae bacterium. Taxonomy (GTDB): domain Bacteria; phylum Bacteroidota; class Bacteroidia; order Chitinophagales; family Saprospiraceae; genus JAHDES01. Next base: position 39,745 of record JAHDFQ010000021.1, on the reverse strand, counting down.
ATACTTGTAAAAGTATTAGATAAACCTATTTCCAGATCAGGTAGTTGCGCATAATCTCCGCTAGATATACATTGCATCGCACCGCCAGGAATGGTATCTATCAAACATTCATTACCTGTTATTTCTATCAAATCCGTATACGATTTTGAATCTGAACCATTGGGGTTAGTGATAATTAATGAAAAAGAGAACATTCCTTCTGTACCAAATACTACTTTTGGATTTCGTTTATTGACATTATCTACAAAGAGAGGAGTAGGGGAGAACGTCCAATTCCAAGTTGCCCCTGTATGATCCAACATAGAAAAATCTTCAAAATAAAACGTATCTAAGGGACAGGTGGAATACAACTTATCTACAGTTGGTTGAGCGATAGGGGTGGAGGTTTCAAAAAACTCCACTTCCCAGATTCCTCTATTAGACGCTGCTCGGAGTTTACTATCTCTATAAAAAGGACGCATTTCCATGACTGCAAAGTTGGCTGGCAAACCTGTGTTATATAATTGCCAATCCGTATGCGATTGATTTCTGTAATACATTCCTAAATGAGTCGATAAATATACTCCTTCATTTGTCCCACCTTGTACCAAAATATCTTCTGGATATAAGCCATTTAAAGTATTTGTTGTCAAATCTGTCCAAGAAATACCACCGTCTCTACTAATCAGCACTTTATTGGTATTTCCGTTTTTAGAATGCGCTGCCCAGATCGTATTTTCATCGGTAGGCGATAAGGTGATAAACATACCACCACCAACTGCCCCAGGAACAGTTGTAGATGTCCAATTTAAACCACCATCATTGGTTTTCCACAATAACGTCGAACCACTTACTTTTTGAACAACGTAGATTACATCAGGATTACTTCTTGAAATTTCGATATTAACTAAAGGGTCGCTTGAACTTCCAAAAGTGTGCAGCATAAAAAAGGAAGCCCCGCTGTTTTCTGATTTCCAAAGCGTATTATCTTTTCCCAAAAGAAAATGATTGTAGCAATTAGGATAAGTCTTTAAATCACTTTTGTTTTCATTAAAATAAGATTCATTTGGATACAAAGCCAAATTACTAATACCCGAAATGGGATCATTAATATCAGACGGGACAATATCACCTCCTATATCACTGTGCCATACTTTTAGGTTTTCACCTTTATTGACATAACCCGTCGGTGATTCTGCACCACCAAGCCTCAAAAATTGACCGTCGTTATAGGTTTCTACATAAGCACCATTTCCATTATGATAACGTCCACCCACTAAAATATCGACATTCCATCCACTATCAAAACCCCAATAAGAAGAACCATTGATACCATTGATCCGACTTTCATGGCTCGAAAAATCAGCACTGTAATAATTTAAACCACCATCAGAAGCGACCCAGACATCACTTCCATTGATTTCAATTTCTTGAATATCGGGGTGTTGCCAACCTGGTCCACCGCCATATCCGCCCCATTGCGTGTAGGAAGCTGCGCCGTCATCAGATTTAAACAGATTCAAACAACCCACCAATATTTCATCGGCATTGGTTGCCGAAGCAGCTATTCCTAGATTATAATATCCTTGATCGTAACCTACAGAAGTAGGATTAAAAGAGGATAGGCAGATATGATTAGCATCATACGGGCCACCAACTTCACCGACAGGTAGTGTCCACGTTACACCGCTATCCATACTTTTATACACCCCAAGCATGTTATTATCAACCGCATAACTATCGTCATTTCCTAGTAATACCACATAAATTCGGTTCGGATCGGCAGGGGTAACGGCCATTCTTGCACCGCTGTTGCTATTGTCAATACCGTTCGTATTTCCTGTATACCAACCATTGTTATATTCTGTAAAAGTTGCCCCTGCATTGGTCGATTTATAAAATTTAATCATTTGATCGGTAGTGTTAGACATCAGTAAATAGACCGTGTTTGGAGAACCAGGTTTGGCTTCCAGATCCCAGCCGTCAGATGTATATAATTGCGTCCATGTCATACCAGCGTTGGTACTTCGATATATTCCAATGTTAGTAGCAGCTAGAACAATATCTGTATTATTAGAGTTGATATAAAAATCACGCGTTTGTATATTATTTTGAAAATAGACACTGTTTAAAGTCGCTCCACCATCTGTGGTTTTCCAAATGTTATGCTGAGTACCAAAATAGGCAATCTGATCATTGGTTGGATCAACACTAATACTTTGAATCGCTCCATCCGAAATATTGGCACCAATATTAATCCAATTTAATCCTTTATCATTTGAAGTAAATATAGCACCCGTTTCCGAGCCTGCGTATAATTTATTGGGATTACTGAGGGACTGTTCAAACGTATATACATTGGTTTGCCAAGAAACTTCTGGTTGACCATTGTCTGCTTTAGTTGTCATTGGCCCCACGGGAGTCCAATTACTCATACGTTGACCATTTTGTGCTGCTTTATAAATTTGCTGTCCGAGACGTTCTGTTTCTTTTATATCTTGAACGGTGACTACTTTTATAAAACCTTTATCATTAATGAGGTGGTTTTCATTGAGGAGCTTTCGCCAAAATTTATAGTTTTGCGTATGGGTTGTTTTAACAAAAGGATTATTGCGATAATAGGTATTGTATAGCTGGTCTACTTCCCATACCGAAGGATTTTCAGTATACATTAAGTTTACCCAATCTGGCATATCATCTTCCAATACGGGTATCGTTTTGAAATAAGTAGATAAATTAGGAGAAGAATCATTTTGAGCTTGAGATACAAATGATAAACACCCTAAAAATAGGACGAGGACAGCTTGACGAAACAGCATACAACGGTTTTTTTATAAAAATTAGTATTCGGGAAGAATATTCTAGGTTAGAATAGCATAACAAAGATATTACTTTTTGATTCTCTCCCAAATTCCGTTTCAAGTCAATCAGAAATAGTAATGATCTTTTCTTTTCAGACACTTATAATTATTATTTCTGATTGACCACGGTTTTTGTCCGAGAACGTACTTTTTATGAAGCTTTTATGATAAATTTGAAAACTTAAAATATACATAAAGCATTTTTAGCCATTTTCATGTGTACTTATCCCACCAAGTCTAATTTTTTTTGTTGATCTACTTTTATTTTTGATTGTTCTGCTTCATATTCCCCTTGCAAACTATAAAATCCTACAATCGAAATAGTACTGATAATACCTAATATAATCCACAACGTATTATAGCCATACACTTCGGCAATTCTACCGCCAAAAGTAGGGGCAAGAATCAAAGCCAATGAAAATGAAATTCCATATAAGCCCATGTACTCGCCACGTCTATCACTAGGAGCACGATCTAATGCAACGGTATTTAAAAAGGGGAAATTAATAATTTCTCCAATAGTGATTAAGATAAGAGATAGAAATACAGCACCCTTCCAAAAATCAAGTAAAGGATAAACGACATATCCTAAACCTATCAGAGCAGCACCAAACATAATGAGGTGAAACACTTTAAATCTTTTATCAAGAACATAAATAATGGGCATTTCAAATAATCCGATGAACAAACAATTTATCGTAAACATCAAACCAATTTGAAACTCATTTAGCGTAAAATGGTCTTTCCAATATTGTACTAATATATTTATAAAGTGCATAAAAGTCACCATGCTTAAAAACATATAAAAAACAAATTTCAAAAAGAAAATATCTTTGTATGCCGATAAAGATTTTGGAGTTTTTATTGTTTCAATTTTATTTTCAGTATGTACTTCTTTTTTAGGTAATAAAAAGTAAAATGCAAAAGCTGCTAACATACAAGTGAGTCCATCCAAATAAAATAAAAGATTATACCCTAACGATACAGCCACCAATCCACCTATTGCTGGACCAATTGCCAATCCCATATTAGCTGCTATTCGAATGAGCGAAAGTGAACGGGTTTGATTTTCAGGTTTACTGTAAATGCCAAGTGCGGCTAAATTGGCAGGTCGAAAAGCATCTGCTATTGTACCAACAACGAAAACTCCGATGCACCAAGCTTCGAAGGTCTGTAAAGGACTTAAAAATAAAAAAGAAACGCCACCTAAAAAAAGGCTTCCAAACATCGTCACAAAATATCCAATTCTATCTGTTAGCCAGCCACCAATGTACGTCCCTAATAAAGAACCCAACCCAAATGCACTCATTACAATACCTGCGCGAGTCAAGGAAAATCCTAATTCTTGGGTTAAATAGATCATTAAGAAAGTGACTACCATAGTACCAGCTCTATTGATAAACATTACCGTCGCTAGTAACCAAACTTCTTTTGATAAACCTCCAAAGGAATCTTTATACAATTGTAGAATATTCTTGAGCATAGTTCATTGGTTTTCTGAAAATTAAATAGAATACGGGTATAACTATATGATCTACAATTAAGTTCCTTTAAACTAATAATTTCTAAGAGCAGTTTTGGTATTAATGGTTATAAATAGGAAGGTTTGAATACTGATTTAAAAGTATCCTTTTCGAAAATGGAAGTTCAGCAACAGTTGAGCTTCCATTTTGTGGTATAGAGGGGTGACAAAAATGTTATAATTCTGTTAATGTACCTGTTTTTTCGACAAACAGCATTTTTATTACAAACTAGAATTGAAATTGGAACGTTAATAGAATATTGTTTGTTTATCAAAACAAAAAACAAAACCTACTTTTGGTTATACGCCTTTTATCAAACTAAAAATAAAGCATATGAAACGATTAGGAATTATCTTTGGAATGAGTATTTTGGGTACTGCGGTGCTCAGTACCGTGCTTTCCTTCATTCTATTTCAACATTTTTCAACACAGCAAGGAACACCCCAAGCCGAAGTCCTTCCTAGTCAGTTAGTTAACTACAAGCCAACAAATGCAAAACCTATTACTTTTCCAGGTGATTTTGTATCTACGGCTAATAAAGTAACACCTGCAATTGTCAATGTTGGAGCAAGTTCAGGGGCTTTTAGCGGATCAAATGGTTCTGGAGTGATCGTTTCTCCCAACGGTTATATTATTACAAATTATCATGTCATCAGCAATGCGACGAGATATAATATTACTTTAAATAATAAAAAAGAATATCCCGCACGGTTAATTGGTACAGACCCAACAACGGATTTAGCTTTATTAAAAATTAATGCAACCAATCTTCCGACTGTTGCTTTTGGAAACTCTGACGAAGTTCAAGTTGGAGAATGGGTAGTTGCTGTTGGAAATCCATTTAACTTAGCTTCTACGGTTACGGCAGGTATCGTTAGTGCAAAAGCTCGAAATATTAATATTTTAGGAGAGCAAGAATATAGCGTGGAGAGTTTTATCCAAACAGATGCAGTGGTCAACCCTGGTAATAGTGGTGGCGCATTAGTGAACGCTAATGGTGAATTAGTAGGTATTAACTCCGCTATTTTGACTGAAACGGGTAGCTATGAAGGTTATTCTTTTGCTATTCCTGCTAATTTAGTTAAAAAAGTAATTGAAGATTTACGGGACTACGGTGAAATTAAAAGAGCCGTTTTAGGCGTTCGTATTTTAGATATTGATAGTGATCGTGCTCGTTTACTCGGTTTAGATGATGTATCTGGTGTTGAAATCAAAGCGATTTTTCCAAATACGAGTGCATCTGCAGCTGGCTTAAGAGAAGGAGATGTTATCTTAAAAGTGAATAATCAGAGTGTCGATTCTACACCTGAATTACAGGAACAAGTAGCTCGTTATCGTCCTGGTGATACCATTAGTATTGATTTTATCCGTGATGGAAAACGATTAAGAAAAGAACGAGTGCGTTTGCAAGAACTCGCAAGTGTGGATGATTAATTCGATTTGATGATAAATATAGAATTTCTAAAAAAACACCTTGATTCGTTTGTTCGGATTTAGGTGTTTTTTTGTT
>JAHDFQ010000021.1:0-33772 GCA_020628085.1 Saprospiraceae bacterium | reverse complement strand
GAATTTCTAAAAAAACACCTTGATTCGTTTGTTCGGATTTAGGTGTTTTTTTGTTTAAAAACTAAAACAACGTATGAAATCTCTGTTTGCAAATTTCATCATCTGTCTATATATATTACTTGTTAATACAAATTTAAACGCTCAACAAGTAAAAATCGTGGATTTTGATTTAGTTCGAGATTCAAGTTTTGAGATAGTTTATCTTGATTCGATTTACATACAATTATATGATTCTTTATTTGTAATTGGGGAAGAAATGATTCAGGAATTTGGATCAATCCTTCAAAAAAATAGTGTTATATGTATGACTAGCCCAACACATGCTCAAAAATTAAAAGCGCAACTTCAATACTACGAATCCACTATATATGAACACGAAAAATTAGTTTTTGACACGCTTCATTTTTTTAGAACAGATTTGGTAAAACTATTAGATAAAAGAATAAAAAAATATAGCGATGAATTGACTCAAAACGATTCCATTAATCTAATTGTAGATAAAAAAAATGTGATATATTTTAAAGATGATTTGGATGTTACACCTGAATTTCTATGTCTATTCAGAAAACAGTTTTCTTCTTCAAAAGCGGATTGGGAAAAAGAAGTTCAACTCCATATTCAAAAATATCAAATAAATGAACGATTAAAATGGAATGGTTTTGAAAATGTAAAATATTAATATAAAAAACCTCCTACGCAAGTCAATTGACTTATACGTAAGAGGTTTTATACTCTGAAATTGTTTTACTGACAAACTACTTAATTTCCGATCATCAATGTTCCATTATCCGCATCACAACCACAATCAATCGTACCTGTTGCATCAGTTACAGTAATATCGAAATTACCGTTTTCGCCTGCGGCATTACCATCAACTTGAATATAATACGTTGTTCCTGCATCTACGCAAATACTAGCTGCGGATTCACCATTTGTGGCTGTCGCACTATCGTCATTTGTACCACCAGGCACTAAAGATATATCCGTTGAAAGATCAACAGCTCCTGCACAATTAGGGGTTCCAGTATAAATAGCAACCGTCGTATTAAAATCATTGTTTAAAGTCGCAACTGTAATTGCTTGGACACCTGCTGGTACAGTATACTCATACCAAACAGACTGATCCTCACCACCAGTTGTTTCATTTGTTTCTAAAGTCGCACAGATATTATTTTGTGCTGTTAACGAGCCACCTGATAAGTCAAAGGCATTACAAATATCATCATTGGCTGGCATAACTGTACATTCCAGAATTACTGGACAAACATTATCAATATCACAAGTAGCATCAGCACTAAAATCAACGGTTACACAATACTGATAGGTTGTTCCTGATACTAAGTCCGTTGTGATTTCTCCTGTTGATCCGTCAATATTTCCGTTTGCATTTCCACAATCGGAGGTCATAGTTGGTGCAGTAGATAGTTCATACATAATAGATAAATTCGCACCTGTACAACCTGCTCCTTCTGCTGCAACAGTTAACGCTGTTTCGTTTCCAGTGGCTACAAATTCGGTACAAACCGTTGTCATATTTTCTGCTGTTGCTGTAAAATCTACACAGTCTGTATCTGCTCCTGCATCAATCATTTCTGTTTCTGTAACGGTCAGACCGTTACCCCAATCTTGCTCGCTGATGGTTTCGTTTGGACAACTTGCATTCAAACAATCGGTACAACAAGTCAATGTTCCAGTAATATCTGTTACTAAAATATCAAAAACACCCTCTTCACCATCTGCATTTCCATCTACTTGAATATAATATGTTACTCCCTCCATCACACAAAAATCTGCTGAAGATTCTCCCATTGTTGCCGTTGCAGCATCGTCATTCTGTGCAACTGCTGGCATATCTAACTGCGTTGATAGATCAACACTCGCAGGAGGATTAGAACAATCTAAAGTAGCTGTATAAACTGTGATTACAGTATTGAAATCATTATTTAAAGTAGACACGTTGATTGCATCTGTACCTGCTGGCACAGTATATTCATACCAAACAGACTGATCTTCACCACCTGTTGGTTCACCTGTTTCTAATGTTGCACAATAGTTATTTTGATTCACTAATGGTGTACCTGCCATCAAATCCCAAGTTGTACCTGCATCAACATCACAAATATCATCATTCATAGGTCTGGTATCACAGTTCAGAATCACTGGACAAACATTATCAATATCACAAGCAGCATCAGCACTAAAATCAACAGTTACACAATATTGATAGGTTGTTCCTGATACTAAGTCCGTTGTGATTTCTCCTGTTGATCCGTCAATATTTCCGTTTGCATTTCCACAATCGGAGGTCATAGTTGGTGCAGTAGATAGTTCATACATAATAGATAAATTCGCACCTGTACAACCTGCTCCTTCTGCTGCAACAGTTAACGCTGTTTCGTTTCCAGTGGCTACAAATTCGGTACAAACCGTTGTCATATTTTCTGCTGTTGCTGTAAAATCTACACAGTCTGTATCTGCTCCTGCATCAATCATTTCTGTTTCTGTAACGGTCAGACCGTTACCCCAATCTTGCTCACTGATGGTTTCGTGTTCACAGGTTGCGTTTAGACAATCGGTGCAACCGCCAGGACATACATCAGCTACTGTGGGTGTTGATGGACAAGCACCAGGGTTGATAGCCATACTATATGTTCCATTCCAACCACCATTGGGATCATTAAAATTAGCATCAAATGTTGGAGAATACCCAGCGGTATTTCCACCACCATCAACCGTTCCAGATTCATTTCCGTAAAAACTATTCGTAACAGTAGTTGTACCTGCACCTTCGTCTTCAATAGATAAAATACCAGCAGATTCTACAATACAATTCGTAATGTTAATGACATCACCTGCATTTCCAAACCCAGAGGTAATTGTTCCTTCATTGCCACCGCTTGTATTACCCGTAAAGGTGCTATTGGTTACATTTAAGGTTTTAGGACTGGTTGTAGAACTAATCCATATAGCCCCTCCTTTATCTGGAGAAGCATTATTTAAAAACAAAGAGTTATTGACACTTACATTGCCATAGCTAGAAATATATAAAGCACCACCATCAAATGCTCCTGAGACAGAGTTTCCTTCAAATATCGTTCCTGTGATTGTTACATTTGTGACTGCAGTAATAGTGCCTTGCACTTCAATTGCACCCCCATCTTCCACCGCAGAATTTCCAGTAAAGTTACAGTCTGTTATTACAACCGTAGCTCCAGATTGAATGGATAATGCTCCACCATGGGGTGTTCCAGTACCAGATGTAAAGTTATCCAAAAACGTTGTATTTGTAAATGTTACTTCAGCTCCAGAACCAATATCTACAGCACCACCCGTGCTTGAATTAGCTTCATTATTATAAAAAGTACAACCTATAAAATCGACATGCACATCATCTTCTATTTTCACAGCACCACCTGATACATTTCTAAAATTACAAGAAAAACTAGTATTAATAATATCTAAATCAGAACTCAAATCACCTGTAATATCCATTGCACTAGAACTAGGTGTTCCTGTTGCACTTGGATTAGCAGCACCAGGGTTACTGTTGTTGTAAAAATTACATCCAGTAATAGTTCCTGTCTGATTTGCACCCATATTTACGGTCAAGGCGTCTGTTCCATTGTTACAATTTTCAAAATTACAGTTGCTCAAAGTCCAATTATTAGCAGTTGCTGGAACAAAAATAGCACCTCCGTTGGGTACTCCAGAAAAATCGTTGAATGAAAATCCGTCTATGGTGGTGTTTGATCCCATAGTAGCAAAACATACCTGGGAACTTCCAACAGGCGCATTATCAATCAACGCACCATTTCCATTGACAGTAACACCATCTGGAATTACAAACCCTCCATTGGCATCCCCCCATTCAGATGAAGCAATGATGCTTGTTGCATACGTACCTGCGACAAAGTCTATCGTAGTTACACTTGGATTAGCCGTTACATAATCTATTGCCCCTTTCCAAGTAGCAAAAGGCGTGGCTCCAGTAGCGTCAGCAGCAGCATCTATATTCTGATCAGCAGCCGTATTTGGCATATAGCAACTTGGAGGAGCTACTGTAACTGTAGTTTGTGAAAATACCTGAAATGTCCCCAGAAGGCATACTCCAAATATGAAAATAAAACTGGGGTTCCACCTTAAACTTAGAGGATTGATGGTCATCCATTGGTTTTGTGTACACAACTTGTTCATAGAAATTTTAATTTTTGTCTTTGTTATTATCAATAAGGTTTAATCTTAATATCATTCATTATTGAATGAATTAAGATTTGAAAAATTCAAAATCTGCTAATCGGAAGTTGGGAATAATTTTATTTCAGATGTTTTGAGGATAAGTGTGTAATAAATGAGTAATCGGATTTGAGAAAGTATATTAGATTTGTAAAAACACACTTGTAACTAAATGGGGAATTTTAAAGAACAATCAAATATATGTGTAATTGTAATTATTCACTATATTTTAAACTAAATTGCTCCAAAAAAGTGTAGTAATTCAAGGAAATTACTGAAAATAGTATAATTATAACTCAAATTAACATGGTTTGACTTTAAATAATACTATTCTTTCTAGCGTTAATTTTAAATTGTGACGGCGTTAATTGTGTTTCTTTTTTAAATGTAGCGTTAAAAGTGGACTTGGACTTGAATCCTGTCATACTTGAAATACTCTCAATTGTATAAATATCATTTTCACTATTAGACAATAATTTTTTAGCTTTTTCTATGCGGTACTTATTAATAAAAGAGGAAAAATTACAATCAAATTCTTTATTGATAAGATAAGATAAATATTTGCTATTGGTATTGATACTATGAGCCAGAGATATTACAGTTAAGTTTTGATCCAAGTAGGGTTGGTCAGATTCAATGAACGTCATTAAACGTTTTTTAATTTCTGATCTCTTTGTTTCATCCAGTGTTTCCGATTTGATATTTTCTAATACAAATTTATAATTATTTCTACCAAAATAAATAATGAGACTAACATACACTACTGTAAAAATACGGAATAGGAATTTTAATTCTGTAATAGGAATGGAGAGGTAAAGCAGGATGATTAATATAGTGTAAAGCAGGATAAATGACTTCATCCATTTGATGGTCAAATTGGTTTCTTTGTTTTGAGATTCCTTCAAAATGATCTTTTCACTATAATACAACCGCCAAGCATAAAGTAAATAAAAGACATTTTGTACTAAAAAGACAAATAATAAACTAATGAAGTTTACATATTCTAAAGTGGTTCTTAGTAGTGTGTATTTTTCACTTTCAACTGGTATGACATATAAGGCCACAAAGGAAAATATATTGATGACAAACAATCCTATTGCGGGTAAGTAATGACCAAGTACATTTCTGTCTATGAGTAATTTTTTATCATCTCTGACTAAAGAAAGCGTATACCAATAAAAGGTCGGTGGTAGAAGTAAGCAGAGTACAAAAAACAGGTAGGAGAATAGAACGATGAGAGGGTGGGGGTTCATTTCGCCGAACATATTAGAGACTAAACTCTGTAAAAAAATTAGTCCTAAGGTCAGCAAAAAGAAGGATATTAATTTAACGTTCAATGACTTTTCACCTTTTACCCAGAACACTAATGTGCTTCCAGCTAATGATTCTACTGTCAAAATCCCAAGTAATAATAGCCTTATATCCATACTGCAAAATACTAAAATTTTCCCTAACGCTACATTTTTCTAATATAGAATACCTACTGCTTCACTTCATTTGATTCATATTTTATTGCTTTCGACGGTTCATCAATCAACCCTCTAAACGGGACAAGTTTACATCGAAAAGGATATGGTTTTGTATCAATGTTTTCAAAATCATGAGCGGCATCAAAGTTGACTAATGTCGCTTTTTCATTATCGTGTATACAGATCCGATAGCCTTCATTTAACCAACCATATTCATTCGTCTGTTTAGGATTAAATATTCCATCCATACCAATATGTGGCAGATCTTCTTTAAATTTTTTATTCAACGCAGACTTCAATGTACCACGAAAGGCAGATTGTTGCTCTTTCCGTTTGAACCAATTGTCATGAACCGAAATTCGATAAGGATATGGATCGAAAGTAGAAGGATGAATACCTGGTTGGATAAAGAAATAACTCGTTATCATTAACCCAAAAGACTGATGCGATTCAATTTCATTATTGAATAGTTCAATGTCATTACTTGCAGCAATTAGTACTCCTGTTCCACGAGGACAGTTGAGCGTTTGATGTTTATTTGAACTAAATTTTTTATGGTTATTTTCTATAATTCGATTGTTATAAATCCGTGTAAAACCACCTTTTTTATTATTAGAATTGGGTGAATCTAGAATGACTAGTCCCGTTCTATTATTATGAATGGTATTTTTATAAATTTCACCATTTTTAGTATTTTCAAATTTGATTCCGACTGCATTTTGATGAATATTTCCACGACGAATGGTTATTTTATCAGATTGGTTCACAAATATACCTGTATTTGAAGCCCCTACTATTTCAATGTCTTTGATAGTTGTCTTTGTACAGTTATCTATGTAAAAACCATACGATCCGTTAGATTTTTTTGGTTTATCCAGCCATTTTACATGTATATCCAAAAAGGTGATTTTCGAAGAATGGTAGGTTTTAATCCCTACTCCCTTTTTGTTCTGAATGGTTATACCTTCTAATAGGATTTCTTGAGCATTAGCTATTTCTATACTCGGCGTATTTTTTTTCAGTTTTTTAAACAATAAAATAGTTTGGTCTGCGCCTGCCCCTTTTATGGTAATCTCCTTTTTGTCTTTTAGTGATAATGTTTGATCTAGCTCATAAACGCCAGCTTCAATGTTTATGATTCCACCATTTTCGATGGTATTAAATTGCTCCTGTAAACTAAGTATGGCTTCTTTTTGTGCAAAACTTACAATATTAAAACTAAAAAAAAGAACACTTATGTATATTATATCTCTCATCATTTTATCAAATTATTCCAACAAAATTACGTAAAATTGGATTTTAAACTTAATATTTTGCAATGGTCGCACGACAAATACAGGTTTTCGGAAAAGTACAAGGCGTTTGGTATCGAAAAAGCACACAGATAAAGGCTCATGCATTGAATTTAAACGGCACGGTTCAAAATTTATTGGATGGTTCTGTTCTGATTTATGTGGAGGGAGAAGTTGCTTTTGTTGACCAATTACAGGAATGGTGTAGAACAGGATCAAAATACGCTGAAGTCAGTCATTTAGAAGCAATGGATTGTGCTGTAAGAAACCTTGATTCATTTGAAATTATTCGTTGAAAATTAAAATATCTACACTTGACCAATGATCAAGCGTAGATATTTTTGTACAGAGTAAACCTGAAGTTTATCCTAATAAAGATTGTAATTTCATCGCTACACCCATGTCGCCATCAATTTTGATTTTGCCACTCATAAAAGCCATCATAGGGTTCAGATCGCCACTTACCAAAGCTTTGAAGTTTTCTTCTGTAATTTTCACGGTACAATCTGCTTCTTTATCTTCTTTGGTCACGACATTTTGATCGCCTGTTCCGTCAATGTGAATGACTTCTTCACCAAAATTAAATTTTAAAGAGTTACCAATTGCATCTGCCTTTGCTGCTCTTTCCTGAATACCTTCAAAAATAGTCATATTTATTTTTTATTATTGTTTAAATTGAATCCAAAAATACTGATTTTTTAGACTAAATATCGCAAATTTTGATAGACTCTTTTAATGCTTCGATAGGATCATCGTAGGTCGGGATAAACTCTTGTGCAACATACCCCTCAAACCCCGTTTTATGAATAGCTTTCATAATAGCTGGATAATTCAATTCTTGCTCGTCATTAATTTCATGTCTGCCTGGCACACCTGCAGTGTGATAGTGTGAAAAGTAGTTATGGTAATCCTGAATAGTTCTAATAATATCACCTTCACTAATTTGCATATGATAAATATCATACAATAATTTAAAATAATCTGATCCTAAAGCATCACATAATTGTATGCCCCAAGATGTATTATCGCACATATAATCAGGGTGATCGATCTTAGAATTAAATAATTCCATAACAATCGTTATTTTATACTTTTCTGCTAAAGGCATGATTTGTTGTAGCCCCTTCACCGCATTTTCTAGCCCTTCGGCATCTGTCATTCCTCTTCGATTTCCACTAAAACAAATCAGTTGTTGATAACCTGCTTCGGCAACTTTGGGAATCATTTCGGTATAGCGTCTGATCAGTTCTCCATGAAATTTAAGATCATTCCAACCATCCACCAAATTGATTTCCGCACCATTACACATCGAGCAGTCAATATCGTGTTTTTTGAGCGTTTCCCAGTCTTTCGGACCAATCAAATCTATGGCATGAATCCCGATGGACTTCAAAATCGGTAGTAGTTCTTCCAAAGGCATATTTCCGTAGCACCAACGGCAAACCGAATGCCGAATATTACCTTTCAAGGTTTGACTTTTATCTTGTGGAACTTCTGATGTTTCAGCATAAGCTGTATTCGCTGTCAAAATTGTTCCTGCCGAAAGTGCTAACGAGTTTTGTACAAATTTTCTTCTTTTCATGTTTTAACGTGTTCGAGTGTTCATGTGCGCACGCTTGCCTGCTGCAAGCAGGTGTTAACGTGTTCGAGTGCTCACGTACTTTTTTATAATTTGTGTTCAGATCTTAATGTAATCCACCTTGTTTGATAATATTTATTCACATATTTTATTCAGATAAACATAGCGTTCAAAACGCTTCCAAACGTGAACACCTGCTTTGCAGCAGGCAAGCACGAACACTTGCAAACATGAACACACTACAATGCCCACGAAATCCCGTTAGTCTCCTCAAGAGGAATACAACCTTGATAAGGCCCTGGTACAGGAGCATAGACTAAATGTTCTGTTCCAATGAGTTGACTACCATAATAGCCTGCAATAGTTAATCTATAGAACGAGTAGACAAATTCGTCCAGTACATTGCGTTCTCCTGAGCGTTCATCAATATCTTTACTATATGGTTGAACACTACTTTTCTTGATATTGTCAATTTTTTCGTCTGTCAGTGATTTTAAGTGTGTTGCAAATGTCTGTTCAAGTTGTTCTCGACTGGCTTTATATGGTTCGATATGGTATTTCGCTTTCACCTTTGCCTTGAACGCAGCTATACCTTCGTTAAAAGCAATTTGATCCTTGGCTTTATAAACATTCCCAATAATTTGATCTACATATCGAATAACGTGCGCCTCTTTCGCACCAGGTGTATCGGTTGGCGGTAGAATAATATCTGTCAATTCATCCAATAAAATAGCGTCTTGTTGATCTAAAAAACTAGCTTCCCAGCCGTCTGTCATCGTTCTTGCTTCTTCTTGACAAGCAGAAAAAGTAGTCATTAATGCACCCATTGAAATGGTGATTCCTGCTCCAATACTTATTGTTTTTATAGCTTTTCTACGATCCATTTTTTATTTTTTTTAACGTGCGCTTGTGCTAACGTGTTCATGTGTTCTCGTGCGAATGCCGCTTAGAACAAGAACACCTGCTTGCAGCAGGCAAGCTTGAGCACGATCTTACAAATTTCTTTTATTCAATTCCTTTACAGCAAAATCAACTGCACGAGCAGTCAATGCCATGTAAGTCAATGACGGGTTAACGCAGGCAGCTGAGGTCATGCAGGCTCCATCGGTAACGAACACATTTTTGACTTCGTGGATTTGATTCCAGCGATTTAAAACGGAGGTTTTGGGATCATTCCCCATTCGAGCTGTTCCCATTTCATGGATACCTAATCCAATTCCGTAGTTATCGTCATTGGTGCGAACATCTTTGAAACCAGCCGCTTCCATCATTTCCGCACCAGCGATGGCCATATCTTTCCGCATCGCCATTTCGTTCTCCTTCAATACAGTGTTGAAAGTTATGGTTGGTAATCCCCATTGATCTAATTTTTCATAATTGAGTATCATTTTATTATCGTGGTAAGGTAGTATTTCACCGAATGCATTCATTCCAATACGCCAAGATCCTGGTTTAAATAGATCGTCTTTAAAATTTCCGCCAATATTCAATTCTGCAACGCCACGCATCCAATTTTCACGACTTGCACCACCTTGATACCCATATCCTCGAAGAAAATCTTTTTTGGTTGCCGCATCACCCAGATTCCTAAATCGTGGAATATAAAATCCATTCGGGCGACGACCTTTATAATATTTATCTTCAAAACCTTCAACACTAGCACTTGCTGTCACCTTAAAATGGTGATCCATAATATTATGTCCTAATTCGCCACTTAAATTTCCCATTCCATTCGGGAAACGATCTGATTTGGAGTTCATTAAAATCCAAGTAGAAGCAATAGCGGAAGCATTTAAAAAAATAATTTTTGCTTTAAACTCCATTACTTCTTTTGTATTGGCATCTTTAATTCGAACCCCAGATGCTTTTCCTGTTTTATTATCATAAACGACCTCGTATACCACAGAATCAGGACGTAACGTCATATTGCCCGTCGCCTCCGCAGCAGGTAAAGTTGAACTATTACTACTAAAATAAGCCCCGTAAGGGCAGCCACGCATACATCGGTTTCGAGATTGGCATGTTCCCCGATTCCCTTTTGTACCCTCCGTAATATGTGCCGTGCGACCAATGGTTAGAGTTCGTTCTTTAAAGTTAGATTTAATACTATCTCTAAATTTTTCTTCTACACAATTGAGTTCCATTGGTTTTAGAAACTCTCCATCTGGTAACTGTGGCAATCCTTCTTTTTGACCGCTAATCCCTACAAAGCGTTCCACATAATCGTACCAAGGCTTAATATCTTTGTAACGAATAGGCCAATCTACACCAATTCCCTCTTTTGCGTTTGCTTCAAAATCGAGATCAGCCCAACGATAGCTCTGCCGACCCCAAACAATCGAACGTCCACCAACATGGTAGCCTCGAATCCAGTCAAACCGAGAATTAGGTTCTTCAAAATAGGGATGCTCCGTGTCTTTTACAAACCAATGCACATGACTTGGTCGCACCGTATATCCTGTTCTTTTTTGTTTAGGATAGTCTTTTAACATTTCCTGAGAAGGACGATCGTTATTAGGTAAATCCCACGGATCATCGTTCATGGTTGTGTAGTCCTTAATATGAGTGACATTACGACCACGTTCTAAAACAAGTGTTTTTAAGCCTTTCTCACACAATTCTTTAGCAGCCCAACCACCACTTATTCCTGTTCCTACAACAATAGCGTCGTATTCCATTGGGCTTTTATCATCAAATAATGGCATGTACTTATTTTTTCAAGTAAGAAAATATTTTATTTTAATATACAGCTGAAAAATACAATAAAATATTTAAACAACTATATCAAACAAAACATTATTACCAAAAAAGAACTAAAAATGTATATGAATAATTTTGTATAAAAAATACTAAAGATCATATGTTAACTATACTTCTTTCTATTATTCAAAATAAAATACATATATCTTTTTAACCATCTTTAAATAATTATTAACTTGCGTTCTATTTTTTATAAACAGACAAAGCGTGTTTAAGGGTTCGGCAAGAAATTGGTCATCATTGACCTATCACTAAACACTGTTACTTTAGAGAAACACTTAGAAGTACTTATTCGTAACAAGCTACATACAAATTAGTACTAAATCCCGCATACATACATGGCAAAATTGAAACGAAAAAAGGGAAGTCAATTATCATTGAAGGTGTTCAAAGACGACCGTATTCCTAAACTGATGGGAATAATTTGTCTTCTTGCAGCTTTCTACCTTCTCATTGCTTTTACATCATATCTATTCACATGGAAAGTCGATCAAGATAAGGTATTACGCTTTTCTTGGGAATTATTGACACATAGTGAATTTGAAATGGCAAACTGGCTCGGACGTTTGGGCGCTATTGTTTCTAATGGATTCTTTTATTGGTTTTTTGGATTCTCCTCTTTTATTGTCGTTTATGTTTTAGGTATTGTTGGCGTTCAAAAAATAAAAGGAAGAGGATTTAGTACCTACTGGAACATGATCCGTACGCCACTCATTATAATGCTATTTTTATCAATTTTCTTTGGATTTGTTTTTCGATCCTACGAATTTCCATGGGGTGGGTCTGTTGGTAAAAATATATCCGATTGGATTGTTGGGTTTGTAGGAACAGCAGGAATGATTGCTCTTTTGATTGCTATGCTAGCTGGCGTTTTGACTTGGGTATATAATCCTAATTTTAATGAATTGACTTGGGACAATCTATTTAAAGATACTAAAAATCATATTTCAGATTGGCTCAACGGACGTTTAAGCAAACGAGATGCACGTAAATTGGCTATTCAAAAAGCTGCTAAAGCGAAAGAGGCAAAAGCTGCTGCTCTTGCACTAGAAAAAGCTGAAGCTGCTAAGAAGGCTCTACCTGTAGAAACCTCAACGGGAACACTTCGTCCAAGTCATGCATTTAAAAAGCCTATTGCCTCTGATGAACTAGAAATTAGTATTCCCAACCCAGCTGTAGAATTGGATGGTGAACCCATTAAAACAGGTGAACAATTGTCTATTGAGTTAGATAAAACAGGAGAATCAATCAATGACGGTGAATCCACATTAGAAATTGCTGTACCAGCAGGTGCAACACCCACTTCTCCTATTGCAATTGAAACTGAAAATACTTCACATTCAGAACCGTATGATCCAACACTCGATTTATCATCTTATGTGCATCCTGTAATGCCACTTTTACTGGATTATAGCGATCAAAAAGTAGAAATTGATCGAGTAGAATTGGAAGCGAATAAAGATCAAATTATTGAGACTTTATTAAATTATAAAATAGAAATTACGAAAATCAAAGCGACAATTGGTCCAACGGTAACGTTGTATGAAATCATTCCTGCACCTGGTGTTCGTATTTCTAAAATTAAGAACTTAGAAGATGATATTGCACTAAGTCTGGCAGCATTAGGAATTCGTATCATTGCACCCATTCCTGGAAAAGGAACAATTGGTATTGAGGTGCCGAATCGAAAACCACAAATGGTGTCGCTGAAGGAAGTATTATCACACGATAAATTTAAAAATGCCAAAATGGATTTGCCCATTGCTCTGGGTAAAACGATTGCGAATGAAGTCTTTGTGGCAGATTTAGCAAAAATGCCTCACTTATTAATTGCAGGTGCGACAGGACAAGGTAAGTCGGTTGGTATCAATACGATTATCATGTCGTTGTTGTATAAAAAGCACCCGTCTCAGGTTAAATTGGTATTAATTGATCCTAAAAAGGTAGAGCTTTTTCCATATAGTAAATTAGAAAATCACTTTTTAGCATATTTACCTGGTCTGGATGAACCCATTGTTACGGATACGACTAAGGCGGTTCATACACTCAACTCTTTGACCATAGAAATGGATCAGCGATATGATCTGTTGAAAAAAGCACATGCTCGTAATATTCGAGAATACAATAATAAATTTGTGGCACGACGACTCAATCCAGAGAAAGGACATCGTTTTATGCCATTTATTGTATTGGTCATTGATGAGTTTGCTGATTTAATTATGACGGCTGGCAAAGAAGTCGAGTTGCCCATTGCTCGTTTGGCGCAGTTATCACGTGCCGTAGGGATTCACCTGATTATTGCAACACAGCGTCCTTCGGTCAATATTATTACGGGTGTGATTAAAGCCAATTTCCCTGCACGTCTGGCCTTTAAAGTAACAGCAAAAGTGGATTCTAGAACGATTATTGATGCTGGTGGTGCAGATCAATTAATTGGACGTGGGGATATGTTGTTATCCTTTGGAAGTGATTTATTGCGTTTGCAATGTGCATTTGTAGACACGCCAGAAGTAGAAGATGTTATTAATCATATAGCCAATCAACAGGGATATCCAGTTCCCTTTTTCTTACCCGAATTTCATGGTGATGACGAGGTTCATGCCAAGAGCGGGCTGAAACTTTCAGAACTCGATGAGAACTTTGAAGATGCTGCTCGTTTAGTAGTTTCCAATCAGCACGGTTCCACTTCAATGCTTCAAAGACGACTCAAATTAGGTTACAATCGTGCTGGTCGAATTATGGATCAAATGGAAGCATTAGGCATTGTTGGAGCGAGTGAAGGAAGTAAAGCCAGAGAAGTTTTAATTTTCAATGAAGTAGAATTGGAACGGTATTTGGAAGATATAAGAAATAGGAAATAGGAGGCAAATCCTTATGATTTTCATAAGGTAAATGATTATAACCTAGCAGACAAGTCTGCTAGGTTTTTTTTTGGCTTTTTCGAGAGAGAATACTTTAAAATACTAAAATTCAATGACTTACAAAAAGAGAAATATATCTAATTCAATTTCAGTAAGCACTTAACATTATACTTACAAAAAGTATTCCATTTTACTGAATTAGAAAAAAAATCGTAAATTTATTGTTACATATTTAATTTTAAAAAAATGTATTTTTTTTTGATATAAAAAATATTTTTATTTCAAACATAAACACATCGTAATTACTACTAATATTAATATTTTGAATTGCTCGAAAATATTTCCGCTACTTTTTATACTTTTTCTATTGTCTATTCGTACTGGATTTTCGCAAGATCAGACTCGTTTATATGAATCTTGGACTACAGCAGGAATTAGTATTCCAATCAAACCAAAGTGGCGTTTGCACACAAAAGGAACACTTTTTGGAACAACTGATTTTTATAAGGAATACAAAATGACATTCGTTGATGTATCTACTACGTATAAACCCAATAATAAATGGTATTTTCAATTCCTTCAACGAACCCGATTTATTCCTGATCGTCCAGAACAATATTGGTTGTTCTTCGATGCGGTTTACACCCTAAAAAAAAATCGCCCCTTATTTTTTAAAAATCGAGTACGCATGCATTATGGGACAGATATTAATGCTCCAAATCAAGATTTTATTCGAAATCAGATTGAAGCACATTATACAATCAATAAAAAAGTGATTCCGTTTTTCATGGTTGAACCATTTTTTCAGTTCAATCAACTCAACGAGTTACATCGGATTCGGTTAGATGTAGGTGTCAATTGGAAGATTTTTCAAACGTTGAAATGTCAAATTGGATTTAGACATGAACGATTTTATAATGTTGAAACTATTTTGACTTCGGATGTCATTTTATTTACCTTGAATTATACATTTAAGAAATAAATATAACTGTCCATTTTGACATTCAATTCCTAGCTAAACACATGTTTATTAATATTATATTGTTTTTTCTTAGAAAAAACTTGCATCCTATTTTAATTGCCTTTAATTTTGTATCGTAATATAAACAAGATTATATCATGAATCATTTTATCTCAATTTGCTGTTGTTGTTGTACCATTCCATAGGAAAGGCAATCAACTCTTGCAATTGATAGATTCATAGAAAAGCCTTTCCTGTCTAAGCGGGAAAGGCTTTTTTGTTTTCATAATTAAAATCATTATGCTTCATTTTCAAAATTTATACTGTTGTTGTTGCTGTTGTACCATTCCGAAGGAAAGGCGGCTGTACTATATATACAGTTAAATTTTAAAATAAAATATATTTAAAAATGCCTTTCTTGACCTTCAGGAAAGGCATTTTTTGTTTAAGTAAAAAATTAAATCCATGACTTTAGCAATTTCTAATCATACATTAAACCTACAAGCTCGACTAGATCAAGTTGAAAAACTGATCGGGCATACACCTTTGTATCCCATTAATAAAGTGTATTCTAAAACAGGCGTTCAAATTTTTGCAAAATTAGAATGGCAACAATTGGGTGGAAGTGTTAAAGCCCGTGCAGCTTTTAATATTATCAAGCAAGCCATTTTAAATGGACAATTGACAGAAGAAAAAGAATTGTTAGATGCTACAAGTGGTAACACAGGTATTGCTTATGCTTCTATTGGAGCAGCTTTGGGTATTAACATTACACTTTGTTTACCTGAAAATGCTTCTGAACAACGTAAACGAATATTAGAATCTTTAGGTGTCAATATCGTTTATACATCCAAATTTGAAGGGACAGATGGTGCGCAGCTCAAAGCCAAAGAATTATATAAAGAAAATCCTGATCTATATTATTATGCTGACCAATACGCCAACGATCACAATTGGCAAGCACATGTGACGACGACCGCTCCTGAAATATGGAATGCGACGAATGGAAAAGTCACTCATTTTGTGGCAGGTCTTGGTACGACAGGAACATTGATGGGAACAACGAGAGGGTTAAAACAATTCAACAAAAATATAACGGCTGTTGCGTTAGAACCCAATAACCCAATGCACGGTTTAGAAGGTTGGAAACACCTAGAAACAGCTATTGTTCCCAAAATATATGATGCAACCGTAGCCGATCAATTTTTAGAAATAGATACCGTTGAGGCATTTGATTTAGTCAAAAAAATTGCTTTAAAAGAGGGTTTGCTGGTTAGTCCATCGGCTGCCGCTAATTTGCTTGGCGCTATACAAGTAGCTGAACAAATTGACTCAGGTGTTATAGTGACCACCTTTGCCGATGATGCTTCTAAGTACCGAGAATAATGTGTTCAGGTTCGTATGTTTTCGAGTGTTCATGTGCGATGCGATTTTAGCGACATTCAAAAACATCTATTTTAAATTTTTTGAGAAAATGATTAAGGAGAAAAAATGAGTACAATGAATAACACACAAGAATCTGCTAATGCACGTGAATACAAGAACACAAGAACACGTGCGCACGATAAAATAAAAATCCTCCCCCAAGCATTAGAGGTCATGCAGAAGGACGGGATTGAAAGTTTTCCGAATGAGTGTTGTGGTTTTTTATACGGATCAGAAACGGATGTACGTCAGATTGAATTGGCCGTTCCTGTAGTGAACAGTAAGGAAGGAGATCAACGTCGTAGATTTGAAATTTCGCCATTAGCATATATGAAAGCAGAGCGATTTGCGATTGAAAATAATACAACGCTGCTAGGAGTTTATCATACACATCCACAGCATCCTGCAATTGCCTCGGAACACGATTTGGCGAAAGCCATGCCTTATTTCTCTTATGTCATTCTTTCGGTGATAGATGCCAAAGTTGACGATGTGAAATCATGGCGATTGTATGATGACAAGCGAGCATTTTACGAAGAAACGGTTGAACTAGAAAATTTTTCATAAAAATAATTATAAAGAACGTGCGCACAAGAACACTTGCGTACGATAAAAAATCAAAATATCATGGCACAAATTATTATTCCAACTCCATTACGTAAATTTACAAATAATGAATCTACGTTTACGACCAAAGGAGCAACGGTCAAAGAAGCAATTGCTGATTTGACAACAACACACAATGGCTTAGCGAAGCATATATTAGATGACCAAAATAATATTCGTACGTTTATACGCATTTATGTGGGCGATGACGATATTAATACCTTGGAAAAAGATGCAACAGCGATTTCTGATAGCACAGTAGTAAGCATTATTCCTGCGATTGCAGGAGGGTGTTAAACTGTGAGTGAAGAGATGACTGAAGTCATCTCTTCACTGAACAACTAAATATTCAATTAAAATTTAAAAACTATATATACCATGTCCAATATAAAAAATACGTTATCACCAGCTGAGTTAGCTCGGTATAGTCGTCATATCATTATTCCTGAATTTGGTCGAGAAGGTCAAGAAAAATTAAAAAATGCTAAAGTTCTGGTCATCGGTTCAGGTGGCTTGGGTAGTCCATTGTTGCTATATTTAGCAGCAGCGGGTGTTGGAACACTCGGCATTGTTGATTTTGATGTGATCGACGATAGTAACTTACAACGTCAAGTGTTATTTACCGTTGATGAAGTCGGGAAATCGAAAGCACAAACCGCCAAAAAGCGTATTCAAGCTTTAAATCCATATATCAATGTGGTGGTTCATGAAACCCGTTTTACTAAAGAAAATGCCTTGGAATTGGTAGAACAATATGATTTAGTAGCTGATGGAACGGATAATTTTCCGACGCGTTACTTGGTAAACGATGCTTGTGTGCTAGCTGGAAAAACAAATGTATATGCCTCTATTTATCGTTTTGAGGGGCAGGTTTCTGTTTTTAACTACGAAAATGAAGACGGAACACGTGGACCAAACTATAGAGATTTATTTCCTACGCCACCGCCTCCAGGTTTAGTACCAAGTTGTTCAGAAGGAGGCGTTTTAGGGGTATTGCCTGGGATTATTGGTAGTATGCAAGCGAGCGAGGTCATTAAAGCATTAACGGGAGTTGGCGAGCCGTTGGCAGGACGATTATTCTTGTTTGATGCTGCTTCTTTTTCGACGCGTGTTTTGAAAGTGGCTAAAAATCCAGAAACAAAGATCACGGAATTGATTAATTATGAACAGTTTTGTGGAATTTTCCCTGATGCCGAAGAAGATGCGGTTAAAGAAATAACGGTTCAAGAACTAGATTCTTTACGTAATTTAAAAGAAGATTTTCAACTTATTGATGTTCGTGAACCGTATGAATATGATATTGCAAATTTAGGTGGAGAATTGATCCCGCTTGGTGAGGTTTTACGCAATACGGCTAAAATTTCTAAAGATAAAAAAGTCATTGTTCATTGTAGAAGTGGCAAGCGAAGTGCAGATGCAATCCGAGATTTAGAAACGCTACATGGTTATACAAATTTATATAATCTGAAAGGTGGTATTTTGGCACACGCTAAGGAAATTGATACGACCATGCCGACGTATTAGACCGTCGAGAGGGAGTTTCATTCAGATGAGACTCCCTCTTTAATCGTTCTATATAATCTCCTCAAACTCATCCTCGTCTTCCACAGGTAAAAACCTTGCAAACGCTTCATTTTTAATACGGTGCATTCGATTTAGTTCGTCGTTGACCGCTTCCAAAAAAGTTTGATCCAATAATTTCTGAATATCAGCAACGGTTCGAACTTCTGCCTGTTCTCGAATCCGATATATTTGGGCATACATACCCGACTCAAATTGAACAGATAGTTTATTGTTCATTTGAAAAACGGTAATCTTCAATGTAGGATGAGCGATTTCGCCTATAATTCGCATAGAAATATATATTTTTAGGATATAGAAAACCCAAAGATTTTGAATAAAATCTTTGGGTTTTTTATATGATAAATTAGTTTTAAACTATATTAATTTGCAGCTTTAATAGCCGTTAAATAACGATTCAATTGTTTCTTAACTTCTGGGAATAAGAAGTACAATCCTACCATGTTCGGGAAAATCATCGCAAAAATCATGGCGTCTGAGAAAGCCCAGATAGAACTCATATTGGCAGATGCACCAATAATAACAAACAGCAAAAACAATAATTTGTAGGTCAAATCTGCTGCTTGTCCACGTCCAAATAAATATTTCCAAGACTGAATGCCGTAATAAGACCAAGAAATCATGGTTGATACAGCAAACAAGAATACGGCTATCGTTAAGAAAACATTAGAATATGGAATATATTGAGCAAATGCTTGAGACGTAATTCCTGCACCTTCATACGCTACACCATCAATTAAAACAGCACCTGTTCCATCACCACCATACTCAAATGCGCCACCAGAATTAAAAATGATAATAACCAAAGCAGTCATTGTACATATTACAACAGTGTCAATAAATGGTTCTAATAGAGCCACTAAACCTTCACTTGCAGAATATTTGGTTTTTACCGCTGAATGAGCAATAGAAGCTGAACCTGCACCTGCCTCATTAGAGAAACAAGCTCGCTTAAATCCAACTAACAACACACCAATAAATCCACCAACGCCAATTGCCCTTGGATTAAACGCTTCTGTAAATATCATACCGAAGGCATCATCTACAAAAGAAAAGTTACTACCGATAATATATAAACAAGCCAATACATATAATCCTGCCATAAAAGGAACCACCTTTTCTGTAACGGAGGCAATACGCTTAATTCCACCAATGATAATAATACCTACTAAAACAGCAATGATGACCCCAATAATAAATCCTGCACTCGTACTTTCCCAACCAAATAAATCTTTTATGACAATCGTTGCTTGATTAGATTGTGCGGCATTTCCACCACCAAAAGATCCTCCAATACAGAAAATAGCAAACAAAACTGCTGCTACTTTTCCCAATTGCTCAAATCCTCTGGCCTTCAAACCTCTACTAATATAGTACATCGGACCACCGTGAACTACTCCATTTTCATCTACATCTCTATATTGAACTCCTAAGGTACACTCTACAAATTTGGTAGACATACCCAATAGACCACAAACAATCATCCAAAAGGTTGCCCCCGGACCACCAAGTGCAATCGCCAATGCTACACCAGCAATATTTCCATTACCAACAGTACCCGAAACAGCAGTTGCCAATGCCTGAAAGTGCGTTACTTCTCCATCTTTACTTTCATCCCGAATAGTATCTGGAATGTCTCCATCAACACCCATTTCAGGATTTCCTAAACTATGTTTTTCTATATCATCATATTTACCTCGAACCACATTGATAGCCGTTCCAAAATGACGAATATTCACAAAGCCAAAATAGATAGTAAAAAAGATAGCACTAAAGACCAATAACATCAAAACAAATGGAACGCCTCCAATTTGAAAAAATATAACACTAGAAAAGAAGTCGGATACAGGTTTAAACGCTTCATCGATTCGTTGGTCGATACCTTTCCCTGCACCATCTTGTGCAAAAGTAAATAGCGGTAATAATATACTGGCAAGTAATAAATAAAATCTTTTCATATTGTAGTTGAATAATGTTTTGTATTTTACCAAACCTTTAAGGTAGTAGGATATTTGCTATTTTTCAAAAACTAGCAATGTTAATTTTTAATATAGTTATAAATTGGCTTTTTGATATTAAACATTTATCGGATTTCCATCCGAATACGCCACTCCTTTGGAAGATAATTATTGATCCGATTTTTTAATATTTTGATCCATCCTAAATTGAGTCCCTGATATTGCACCAATGTCCACCCTTGAAGGGAACTTTCCACAGGAAAAACTTCTTTTTTTAAGAAAATTAGGGCTTGTTCTTTTGTCAATTCAATGTGCTGTACATTGGTAGAAATAGCTGTACTCAAAGCTAGTTGATGCGAAGGAATAAACTGATCTCGTTTAAATTGCCCCATTTCAATTCCAAATCCTTTGCGTTGCAGGACTTGGTCAATGTGCATGCAAATATCAACTTGACTACTAGGAATAGCGACAATTTGTTGGTTGGATTTTATAAAAAAACTAAAATCTTTAGCTGACTGTAAATACGGTGCTACTAACGGAACTTGCTTCTTGGGCAAGCGTTTCATTGAAAAATTAGTAAATTTTAAAATAGAATTTGCCTTAAACTGTGTTTGCTCCATTTTCTTACGAAAACAAGCCACAAAAAATCCTTCACCTTTGACTCGATGTGGATAAAACTGATACCCAACACGACGTTGTTCAATGTTCCATTCATTGGGAATATTAAAGTGAACCTGTTCAAAATCATGATTTTCAATCAGCCATTGCCCCGTATCTTCATTTTCAAAATGATTATAGGTACAGGTACTATAAATCAATAAACCACCTTCTTTGACCAATGGGGCTGCCTCTTCCAAAATTCGTCGTTGACGTGCATAACACAACTGTACATTTTCGGGCGACCATTCTTCTATGGCTTTTTGATCTTTCCGAAATAAGCCTTCACCAGAACAAGGCGCATCAACCAAAACTAAATCGAAATATTGTTTTAAACCCTTAAAATCACGACTATCATGGTTCGATACAGCTACATTCGGATAGCCCCATTTATGTATATTTTGTTTTAAAATAGAAACTCGACTTCTTATTACTTCATTGGTCAACAAAAAACTATCATCTGAAAGCGCAGCAGCCAATAAAGTACTTTTTCCTCCTGGTGCAGCACATAAATCTAATGCTTTAATTTTCTTATCTTTAGGAACAACTTGGCGTATAATTTCTGCAATAAACATAGAAGAAGCCTCCTGCACGTAATATGCACCAGCATGAAAACGAGGATCAAGCGTGAAAACTGGTCGTTGATCGAAGTAAAACCCATCCGAACACCAACTTACAGTAGGTTTAGATTGTTGTATAACAGAAGGTTTTTTAGGATTAATTCGAGCTGAGGTAGGAGCATCCTTTGACAACGCCATCTTAAAATCGGTTAATTCGGTATTTAAGTACGATGTTAGTTCTTTTTCAAAGGATTCAGGTAGCTGCATAAATTATGGTATTGAATACTCAAAAATAAACAAAATCAATGGAGTTTTCCTATTTTTGTTGTTTGCAGCGGTTTTATGCTCACATATTTGGAAGTTTTTCAAATTAACAATACATGACAGAATCACAAGAAAATATATTAAAAGAAGTCAAGGATATTTTTTCCGCTTCTTTAGAAAAAACAGGTTCACGAAAAACACCAGAACGTTTTGCCATATTAGAAGAAATATATAAGCGAACCGATCATTTTGATGCGGAAGCACTATATATTCATATGAAAAATCAAAACTATCGAGTAAGTCGAGCGACGGTGTATAACACGCTCGAACTACTGGTCAATTGCGATTTGGTAAAAAAGCATCAATTTGGAAAGAACTTAGCGCAATATGAAAAATCGTATGGATTTAAGCAGCACGATCACTTGATTTGTATTGATTGTGGAAAAGTTTTAGAGTTTTGTGATCCAAGACTGCAACAAATCAAAGATATGATGGGAGGTATCTTAAAATTTAAAGTAACACATCATTCTCTGAATTTGTATGGGAAATGTGATGGAGCTTGTCCAAAAACACAAGGAAATTAGAGGAGATTATTAATGTGTATTTACATATTTATAATGAAAAAATAAGCGAGAATATTTTTTTTTGAATAAAAACACGTTTAAAATATATAAATATTAATTTTTTATATACTTTTGGGAATCAAAGGATTTATCTATAATTATTTTTTTTAAGAAATTATTGGTAAGTTTTTTGCTATGTCACTAACAGAACATATCAAAATTTAAAACACTATTAAACTTGTATTCCCATGAGCTATTACCTAATCGAACGTGATGCTGTACACGTGCTTGAATTGCACAAACTCCGTGATGAATTTGAAAATAGAATAATTTTAACGGATTTAGATCAAAAAATTAACGCTGGATTTCATAACTTTGTATTCGATATGTCGAAAGTTCAATTAATGAATAGTATCGGGATTAATTTTCTGATTATGGCATTGCGAAAGTTACAAGAATCTAACGGGCAACTGGCTTTAGCCAACATACCTGTTGATGTATTGAAATTGTTGAGAATGACTAAATTGGATACGGTTTTTAACATGCAAGCAAACGTTGAAGATGCCATCCAGTTGATAAATAAAAGTATAATTGGACAATCAAAAAAAGAATAATATTTCCCATAGAAAGAGTAGTTGGGGTAACCCATGCTGTTTTCACCAACTAGGAACTAATTTTTAGACAAAATTAAACCTGATAGATTTACTTACTCTATCAGGTTTTTCTTTTTAATATATGTTTTTATAAAATATTGAGAATACACATTCTGTAAAAAACAAAATAAAAAACCAATGGCTGTAGATGTAATTTTAGGTTTACAATGGGGCGATGAAGGAAAAGGTAAAATTGTAGATTATTTGGCAAGTCAATATGACTTAGTAGCTCGTTTTCAAGGTGGTCCAAACGCAGGACATACCCTCAAATTTGATGGACATAAATATGTATTGCATACGGTTCCTTCTGGAATATTTAGGGAAGGACTCATTAATTTGATTGGAAATGGCGTCGTGATTGATCCGATTACGTTGCATAAAGAAATCGAATTGTTAAGAACCGCCAATGTTGCTTTTGAGGATCGCTTATTGGTATCTCGTAAAGCACATTTAATTTTACCAACACATCGTTATTTAGATGCTGCATCTGAGGCTGCGAAAGGCAAGGCAAAAATTGGTTCTACCTTAAAGGGAATTGGTCCAACGTATATGGATAAAACAGGTCGAAACGGAATCCGTGTCGGAGATTGTATGCGTTCTGATTTTATGGAGAAGTACAATGTTTTGAAAAAGAAGCATTTAGGTTTGTTAAAACAATATCCTGATGTGGATTTTGATTTGGAAGCTGAAGAGAAAAAATGGTTTGAGTGCTTAGATTTATTGCGTTCGTTGACTCATGTAGATGGCGAATATTACGTCAATAAAGCACTTCGAGAGGGTAAACGAGTATTAGCAGAAGGTGCGCAGGGTTCTATGTTAGATATTGATTTTGGAACGTATCCTTTTGTTACATCTTCTAATACGATTTCTGCTGGTGTTTGTAACGGATTGGGCGTTGCGCCAAATAAGATTGGTGAAGTTATTGGTATTACAAAGGCGTATTGTACCCGTGTTGGGGCAGGACCTTTTCCGACTGAACTACATGACGAAACAGGCGAGTTTTTAAGAAAAGAAGGGGCGGAATTTGGAGCTACTACGGGGCGTCCTCGTCGATGTGGCTGGATCGATATTCCACAATTGAACTATACGATCATGTTAAATGGTGTTACTCAATTGGTCGTAACAAAAATTGATGTATTAGATAAATTCGATGAAATTAGCGTGGGGGTAGCCTACCAGTATGATGGTAAAGAAACAGATGTTTTACCTTACGATATTGATTCTACAGAAATTACACCCGTTTATCAACCTTATGCTGGTTGGAAATGTAGTTTAGGTGATAGTAATGAATTTGACGCTTTGCCTGATAATGCGCAGAATTATATTAAGGTTTTGGAAGAACAATTGAACACACCTGTTACGATGGTGTCTACTGGTCCAGAACGTAAAAAGCTGATTTTGCGTAAAGCAGAAGTAATGTCATAGAATATAGACAACTTTTATATTGGAAAGCCTCTAAATATCGTAAGATATTTAGAGGCTTTTTTTATTTATTATGATTTGAAAGTAAATACATGTTTATAACAATTGAAACATTTGTTCAAAAATGAATATCACTTAGTAATGAGCGAAAAATAAGTTCCGTATTTTGACAAGGAAATTTTGAGTTAAGACGAGGCGAAAAACGTAAGCGATGCCTAGCATCGGTGAGGCTTTTCAACGAAGTATTAGCTCAAAAGTACCAGTCAGTAAATCGGAAAGTTATTATTTGACCATTACTTAAAAAAAGCTAATACCAAAAATGTCTATAAAGGTGTGTCAAAACAAGGAATTTGGACAAAAATACTACAATATATACCTTTCCATAAAATTAAATATGGATATAATCTGATCTTCAATGTATACATTAGCAAAATAAAAATTGGGTTTTGAATGATTATTTAGAATAATTAGCAATTCGATGCTCAAACATTGCCCAAACATCCTTTAAACAAATTAAACTTACAACTTATGATTAAAAGAATACTAATAATGTGCTTAGTGGCATTTATCTGTAACATGTCTGTATTTGGTTGTGATGAAGCTTCAACTACTATTAATTCTTTTACAGATAATATGAATGGTACATACACCTACAATATAACAATATGTGTAGAGTTCAATGGTTTAGAAGGATCACCTGATGAATTTGGAGCTTGGTTTGATGGTGCTAATGTCATTGCTTTTACGCCTAGTACAGTTACAACATCTTCCAATGATGACTATGTTGGAGCAATTAATGGAATAGGACAGGTCTACTGGACATCAACCTCGACATTCCCTGGTCATAATATGTCTACTTTTTGTAATACATTTGATATTACTGTTGATGCCTTACCAACTACCTTGCATGTACTTTATCATGACTATCCTGCATCAGACTGTATGTATAGTGAAACGTTGAGCAGTGCTTGTTCTGTAAGTGTCCTTGCAGGAACACAATCCGCCTGTGACCCATCGACGAATACCTATTCACAAGATTTAACGATCACTACATCAAATACACCAACAACAGGAAATTTGTTTGTAAATGGACAGGTATTTCCCGTTATGTCAAGTCCACAAACAATTACTTTGGCAGGTTTAACTTCGGATGGAAATCCAGTCAATGTTTCTATTGGTTATTCAGACGATCCTACTTGTAATTATTCCGAATCAGCGGTTTTTACAGCACCTGCTTCTTGTTTACCTTGTACTATTGATAATATTTTTGCAGGAGCTCAATCCGCTTGTGATCCAAATACAGGAACATATTCGCAAGATATTATTGTTTCTTATTCAAGCGAACCAACTTCAGGAACACTAGATGTAAATGGACAAATATTTCCAATTGGTTCAAGTCCACAAGTCGTGACCTTGACTGCTTTGCCAACCAATGGAATGTCAGTGACGGTGACGGCTTCTTTCTCAGCAGATCCTGCTTGTACTTTTACGGCTACTGATTTATATACTGCACCAATAGATTGTACACCTTCATGTATGATTGATGCAATTACTGCGGGAACGCCCTCTGCTTGTGATGCCAGTACAAGTACATTTACAGTGGATATTACAGTAGATTATATCGATCAACCATCGACAGGGACTTTAGATATTAATGGACAGTCTTTCGCAATTGGTATCAGTCCACAAACAGAAACGGTTACTTTGCCAGCTGATGGTAATTTGGTTGACATAGTTGTAGCTTTTTCGGATGAACCAACCTGTACTTTAACAGCAAATGACTTATTTACAGCACCAGGAGCTTGTATTCCTGTTATTTCAGGTTGTTCAGGGACATTTACGGATAGTGGGGGAGCATTTAGCGATTATGATAATAATGAAAATATTATAACAAGTTATTGTTCTGGAACTGGTGAAAATTTACAATTTTTATTTAACCCAAGTGATTCTGACTCTTTTTTTGATGATCAGAACTTCGAAATTGCTGCGGGAGATACTTTGTTTGTGTTTGATGGAGTGGGACTTGGTGGAATGCCAATTGATACATTGACTGAGAGCGATGATCCAGGAGAAGGGCACTTTTTTATTTATTCTGTAAGTGGATGTGTTACATTTCAATTTATTTCTGATAGTTCAGGTGATGATAACGGATGGGTAGCAGATTATTCATGTGTTCCGACGGGTTGTGGAACAAATCCTTTGGCTGCTGACGAATTTGCAGATG
Organism: Saprospiraceae bacterium; assembly: GCA_020628085.1. Taxonomy (GTDB): domain Bacteria; phylum Bacteroidota; class Bacteroidia; order Chitinophagales; family Saprospiraceae; genus JAHDES01. The sequence goes on along the minus strand of JAHDFQ010000021.1, from coordinate 6,704 downwards.
CACCTTATATCTGCAATTTGGATGGATTTTGTGGTTCAACAGTTGGTTATACAGGTGATTTTCCTTTCAATATGACGGGGGGCGATCAATGTTCGGGCGCAATGCCTTTATTTGGTGGAACAATTCAAAATAACTCTTGGGTTTATTTTGAAGCGGCAGCTACCTCCATTACTATTTCTGTTACTATTCCGACCTGTTACGGTGCATTTGGTGCAAGCGCACCAAATCCTTCTAATGGTGATGGTCTTCAAATTGGTATTGTAGAATTTGATGGAAGTAACTTTACTTTAGTTTCAGATTGTGCCAGCACGGATGGAGTAAATATGACTTCCTTTGATATTGTAAATACCACGCCGTTAACCATAGGGAATACTTATTACATAATGATTGATGGAAATGCAGGTTCAGAATGTGATTATTTCTTTACAGTTGATGCAGGTAGTGTTACAACTGTAAATGCTGGAATGGATCAAACCGTATGTAATACGGATGTGGTAACGTTAACGGCGACTGGACCAGCAGGGGCTACCTATTCTTGGACAGGTAGCGATGGATCGGGACCATTCACAGGAGCAACGATTATGCCTAATCCAGTAGCGACTACAACATATACTGTGGAAGTGATTGGGGGAGGAATATGTGAAGCCCAGACAGATGATGTATTGGTTACAGTGAATAATTGTGGTGTTTGTTCAATTGACATTATAACAGTCGGGATGCAATCTGCTTGTGATCCAGCTACAGACACGTATAGCCAAACATTAGAAGTTGCATATACGAATGCACCTCTGGGTGGAACGATTGATATCAATGGACAAAGTTTTCCAAATATGGAAGCAAGTCCTCAAACGGTTACTTTGACAGGTTTACCATCGGATGGCAGTACAGTTAATATTACTGCTGCTTTTTCATCTGATATGACTTGCTCATACAATGATACAGGTGCATTTACAGCACCACCGAGTTGTGAACCACAATGTTCTGTAGATGGTGTAGTTATTGGCGCACAATCAAGTTGTGATCCTCGTACAGATACTTATTCACAAGACATCACAATCAGTTATTCTAACCCTCCAATATCTGGTGATCTATTTGTAAACGGACAAATATTTCCTTTAGGAACAAGTCCTCAAACAGTTACTTTGACAGGTTTACCTTCAGATGGAAACGTAGTGGATTTATTAATTAGCTTTACGGCGGATAATGCTTGTACATTAGTATTAAACAATGCGTTTACAGCAGCGTCTACTTGTGTGTCCTGTACAGATGGTATTCAGAATGGTCAAGAAACAGGTTTAGATTGTGGTGGACCATCTTGTCCTGCTTGTCCGACATGTTTTGTGAGTCAATATTACTCAGGTGTTATCTTTTCGGGTATCTACCAAACCAGCAATTATATTGGAACGAATGCGATTGTATTGAGTGGTGATGATGTGTCTATCTTGGCTTCTTGTTTGGAAATGGATCCTGGTTTTGAAACACAGTTAGGGTCAGAGTTTTTAGCTGACCCAGTGCCATGTATTCCTTTTACAGGCAATGATCCCGTTGTATATCGAATGATGGTAAATGATCCTGTGGTTGCAAGTTATCAAGATCGAAAAATAGCTACAGTAGAATATGTCCTTTCTAATGAAATGCCAGTTAATTTAGAGATAAGAAGTATTGATGATTCTTTTTACCAAAATCTTATCATTGACGAATTAAAATTAGCTGGACAGCATTCTATTCAGATAAATCTATCAAAAATGAATACAGGCGTCTATTTACTCCAACTAAAAATGGGGGCAACTACTTTTTACAAAAAAATTATAATAAAATAAAATTGGAATAAGCACAGTAAGTTTATCTTACTATAATAAAAATGAGATGTATTACAAGGGAGTTTCGAGCATTCGAAGCTCCTTTTTTAGCTAACACTTGTTATTAATGATTCAGTTCCATAACGGCATCAACTAAAGCTGTTTCCGAAGGTTTCTTAGAAATAATAACATTTTGAATACCAATATTATACAAAGCTATTGCCGTAGTCTGTCCGATGGCAATCACTTGTTGATGCTGTTGTAATTGATAGTTTTGGAAATAGGCTTGTGCGTTCATTGGACTGGTAAAAACTAAAATATCGCAAGACGGAATATGTATATTTTCTTTGATTGTATTACTATATATTGCTAAGTCAAAAACCCGTTTTGGATCGGATAAAAGTTGTTGGACGGATTGTTTTGAATGTACAGCTCGTAAGAATAGAATGCTTTGATTTGGATAAAAATCATCTAATAGTTGTGCAGTTTCTTTGGGCTGACCTGTTCCTATAAAATCAACATTAAAACCATTTTCTTGTAAGAGACTAGCCGTTCCTTGACCAATTGCAGCTAATTTTTTTTGGTACATTAACGCTTTTAGCTTACTATCTTCTATAGCAAATTCAACTCCTTTTTTACTATAAAAAAAGTGGATATTTGTAGACGGAATTTCCATCATTTTCAAAGATGAAAACTGTATAAGTGATTGATGAAAAAGTGTCAATCCTTTATTTTCTATCCCTTTCTTGAAAATACTATCCTTATTCAGCTGACGACTAATAAATACTGATTTGCTCATTGGGCTAATGCACTTTACGAGCTTCTAAGCGACCTCTAATCGCAAATAAAAAGCCAAATGCTAGAATTAAAATTGCAGGAAAAAAGGCAATGTTATCTAAGACGGCTTGCCCTGCAATGAGTTCTGCTTCTTGAACAGAGTTAGCAGTCAAAGCAGCGATTTCCTTTTCAGTATCTAACCAACCTCCAATAATTGGTTGCCAAATGGATAAACCAAACATACCAATTCCACCCATTAAAGACATCCCTAGTGCACCTGTTTTGGGCATATATTCTGCCGTAAATCCAATGATAGTAGGCCAAAAATAAGTGACACCAATCGCAAAAAGAATAGCAGCTACATAAACTAATCCACCCGTTACTTGACTCATCATACCGATTCCGATAGTCGTGACAATAGCAGAAGCGAGTAATACTCCAATAGGGTTGAGTCGATGTACGACAGAACCAGCGAAAAAACGCCCGACAGCCATAATAGTAGTAATTAAGGCAAGCACATAAGCACCGTCGGCATTAGAAGCATCTTGAACCAGTTTTTCTATCCATTGCTGCGTGCCTAGTTCGGTTGTAGCCGTTAAAGTAATACATAGTGCAATAAAAATAAATAACCAATCAAACAACGCACTGAAATTAGTTTCTGTGGAATCTTCAATGTTTTCACTTTTTGGGAATGTTTGCCCCAAAATCATAATTCCATAAATGACAGTGGGAATAACAATAAATCCAATTTGAGCCTGCCAAGAAAATCCAGCTTGTGTCATAAATTTAGAAACCAATGCACCTATTGCAATACCTGCTGGAAACCAAACATGAAACTTGTTGAGCATGGTCGTTTTGTCATTTGGAAACATATCGGCAACCAAGGGATTACAAGCTGCTTCAACCATACCATTCGCAAAACCAACAAAGAAAGTAGAAATAAGCAATAAGGTGAATCCATTTGAAAAGATTGTTAACACTAACCCCAGTAAATGGCAAATGAACGCCAACCACATCAAATTACGTGGCCCGACTTTGTTGTAAATCGCTCCTCCTAGCATGGTCGCCACAGGAAACCCCAAAAATGCCATCATGGTCATATAACCCAACTGGGTATCCGTCAGGGCAAAGTCTGTTCCGAGTTGATTGAGAATACCTGCTCTAATACCAAAGGTGAGCGAGGTCACTAATAAAGCGATACAACTTGCATTGAATAGGCGAGATGGATTGATAGATTGCATATTGTTTTCCGTTTCGTAAGTTTATAGTAAGATATTGTACAATGTACAAAAACGAATGGATATTGAACGAAAAACAATGAAATTATTTAATGAGGTAGTTGTTTTTTCCTTCCAAATAGTCGACATAATCGACATCTCCAAGCCTAAATTTGATAGGAAATTGACTGGTTTTTTCTAGTTCTACTTCAAGTTTACAGAAAAATGCTAAGTCATCATAGCAATACGCTTTCGGCGTTTGGGAAAGTGGCGTAGAGGTGGAGAAGATTTCTAAAAGTGAAGGATAAACGGTTTCAGTATTTACAATTTGTGGTGTTTCAATAACAAAATTTGATCGAAAGGCGTCAAGTTTTAGACCAATTTGTGCTGTTGCAATATTGGAAAAAAGAAGTAAAAATAGAACGGTTTGAATTCGTATAAACATTTGAATTGTTTGGTGAGTCAAATGGTGACTTCAGTCATCATTTGACTTCAACTTTGCTGAAACAGATACTTCTCTTGGCTTTCGTCGTGATCCTGCATACATTTCATATTTTTGAAATTTACATTCTAAAGCACCATTAAATAGGACAATTTTACGAGAAGTACGCAGTCCAATATGCTTCAATGCCTCCATGTTAGAAGAAATAATCCAAGCATGGCATCCTTCCCACGCCTTCTTGAATCGTGCGCCAATCATTTCATAAAACTCATTAATATCCGTGTTTTCTAAACGAACATCATAGGGTGGATTCATAATTAAAATCCCGTCATCCGAAGGTCGTTCGAGTCGCTCAAAAGGTTTTCGCTTTACCTCAATATGATCTTCCATTCTTGCGGCTTGGACATTGCGTTGAGCGATTCTCATAGCTTTAAACTCTTTATCAAAACCATATATTTTGTGATTAAACGGTTTTATTTTATCCATTGCCTCCTGTTGGACATCTTTCCAAAGTGCTTCATCAAAATTACGCCATTTCTGGAAGCCGAACCATTCTTTGTACATACCTGCAGGTGTATTGGTCGCAATCATTGCTGCCTCAATCGGAATCGTTCCAGAACCCATCATCGGATCAGTCAAATCAGATTGACCATGCCAGCCAGCGAGTTGAATCATACCTGCTGCTAAAACCTCATTAATCGGTGCCTCCATGACATCTGTTCGATAGCCACGTTTGTGTAACGATTCTCCAGAACTATCTAAAGAAACGGTGACAAAATCATCATGGATATGAATATTAACCCGTAAACTTGGTGTGAGGACATTGACATTTGGACGCTTGCCTGTTCGATCTCGAAATTGATCGACAATCGCATCTTTAGTTTTTAAAGCCACATATTTAGAATGTCTGAAAATACGAGAACTTGCCACACCATCTATAGCCAACGTGTCGCTATTGGACATGTATTCCGACCAATCAATTTTTTGGATATTTCGATATAAATCGTTTTCATTTCGAGCGGTAAATGTTCGGATTGGCGTGATAATTCGCATCGCCGTCCGTAATTCAAAGTTCGCTTTGTATAACAAACCTAAATCACCTTCAAAGGAAACAGCACGCTTCAAAGGACGAATATTCTGTCCACCCAATTGTTCAATTTCTTTGGCTAAAACTTCTTCTAATCCGTGTAGTGTTTTGACGACGATGTCCATGTATTAATATTTTAATATCTTTTGAACACACAGTTGTGCGTTGGAGTTGTTGGCAATGCTTAAAAAATAAATTCCGTTTGGCAAGGTATCAATATTTATTTGAATGGTATCGGATGTAGAGGTGAGATTTTGATAAAGTACTCCATTTACATCTACAATTTGTATGGTATAATTACCAATTAATCCTTTGATGACAAATTCAGCATCCGTTGCATTGGGGTGAACAGTGACACAATCTGCTTCAAGCGTAATGCTAGGAGTATTGGTTGTACAATCAGTAGGTGTAGTACCCATAGATTCGTTGAATGTGCCGTTATCTATCCACCAATGTTGCCATTCGCCACCAGTCCCCGTTTTCCATTCATTTAAATCAAACGTGTTAGAACCTGATACCGTTCCAGCAACTTTATAAACTTTAATAGCATTTTGGTTGCCGTTCCACGAAAGTGGCGTATTGGGTGTGCAAACTTCGGGTTCAAGGTTATTCAATTCACAATTATATTGTAAGAAGTAAGCGAAATCATCGTAAGTTGGATGCTCTCCAAAAACACGAGCTATTCCGTTTTCATCAATACAAACAGCCGTATATTCTTCACAAGCAATGCCAAAGGCTTCGTGCTGCCAATCTTTTTGAATCCGTGCTATGAAAGCCGCGTGTCGTCCTTTTCGATCAGGATTATCGTAGTGGGTATCTGTGATAACTTGCTCTAAATAAGCATTTTGTATAAATGGAGTGTTGTCTATCGTAGCATTGATGTTGTATGGATTGTTGAGCATTTCCGAAGAAGTAACTGTGCTGTTTTCAGCAGAAAAATAAATGCCACCTTGAATTGCCATGCCTGCACTTGTTCCCCCAATAACGATATTCCTATTTTGAATTCCGTCATTAATCAAATCTTGAATCTTTGTATTTCGCCAGTAAGAAATATAATCCCATTGATCGCCACCAGCAAACCAAATCGCCTCTGCTTGTTGAATTTTTTGATGGATATAGGTTTCGTTTGCACAATTAGCATTATGGCAAACAATGGTTTCTACAGAATTAATATTCACACCCAACTGATTATAAAAATAGTTATTGTAGCCATCTGATCCGCTCGCTCTTAGTACTAAAACATCTCCGCCAGTACTTCGATTTAGAAACCAAACCATCGCTTCATCACTTTCTGTCGCACCACCCATTAAACACGTTCCACCTTGTGGAGTAGTAATCAGATCAGTTGTATTTCCTGTGAAATAAGAAGTGTAGGATTGGGC
>JAHDFQ010000020.1:40275-41660 GCA_020628085.1 Saprospiraceae bacterium | reverse complement strand
TAATTAATCTTCGTCATCTTCATCCGTTTGTTGTTTGGAATAATCTTCTTCTGAAATTGAAATATTGACTGAATCTACGGAAATAGAATCCGTTACAATTGTTCGTGTAGGAAATAATTTATCAATTTCTCCTGCAATTCTATTATGATCCCAAGCCGAATTACGACCCTTTACATTAGTCATTAAGGCTACCAAATAAACCACACTATCAGGGCGTTCGACGATAGCCACGGAGTTCATATAATTATAAACATTACCAGCATATTTAGCACAATTGGGATCAATATCTCGATTACATTTATACAAACTACCCGATTTAAAATAAACGCCGTCGTCTTTCAAACCACTATTAGAAGCATATCGAATCCGTCGATCTGTGAGATACAACAATCGCTTCATTTCCAGACTTGTTTTAGGGTCAACAATATTCCCTTTTTCGAGTTCCATCATCCATTTCATCAAACCAAGCGGAGAACCAATACTGCCACCTTTTCCAGGAATAATCCCCGTTGCACCTCGTGTAAAAAACTGTCCCAAACGCCATTCGTCGTTGCTGATGCCGAGTGCTTCCAAGGGTTCATTCACGACACTAATAGCCATATCCATCAGTTTCGTTCGTTTGGTATCTTCAAAGAAATGTTCTGATTTTTCTTTTACTAAAGTAGGGTAGTCCGCACCAAACTCACGCATCAATAAAGCCTCTCTCCACACCACGCTTGCCGCACCGTTGTTGCTCACAGAAACCATGTGATCGAGCCATTCATATAGACTAAATACGTCTTTTTCAGTGACCTGTCTTTTAACTCTTTTTTGAGTTTTCGGATCATAAACAGGAACAGTATGATGATCGTACACTGCCCACGGACCAGCCTCAATTTGTCGGTTTTTTAATAACTGAATTCGGTCTTCAAAACAATCGGGATAGATGTTTTCCAATTCACAAAACAAAGCGGTCAAAACAGCTAATTTGCCAACACTTCCTGGCTGAAAACCTCTAGTTTCTTGACGTTTTGCGTAACGCATTGGTTGTCCTGGCGTTATGTCCAATAAAGTAACCGAGTAACTTTCATGTAAGTGTGGAAAAATACGATCTAAGCCTTTTTGTAACTCTGGATCAACTTCTGGTAATTGGTGTAAACTATCTAAATCAGATCGTTCATATAAATAGAGTTCTATTTCTTCCATGCTTTTGGTTGCACCTTCATTGAGCTTTTTTCCTTGAATAGAATCTTGTTCTACCAGTTGTTGATAGAGCAAACGACGAATGCCCGTCCACGCATATCCGTCAATTGGATAAGCAGAAAGGATAGCACTGCTAGATAGTAAAAATATAAAACAAATGGCAATGGAAAAACGCATATATTTTGGGATTTAATTAATGTTAA
>JAHDFQ010000020.1:1774-40175 GCA_020628085.1 Saprospiraceae bacterium | reverse complement strand
ATAAAACAAATGGCAATGGAAAAACGCATATATTTTGGGATTTAATTAATGTTAAACGATAACGTTGTAGGCTTTTAACGAACAGAGAATTTTTAAAATGCTTTAGTTAAATCAATCGACGTATTCATATCGGTTGTGTTATTTAACTTGTTTAAATACTCAGATTGTGCAGCCTGATCGTTTTCAACAAAAGGGCGTACTTGAAATAAATAGGCCTTATCATCTTTAAAACCTAGTTCAATATCATACGGACCACCGACACCTTGTTTTTTAGGAAATCGTTGATCGACTTCATAAGCAATAGAACGCAATTCATTCAAATTTTTAGCATTGAGAATTGGAGTTTCAAACGTTGTTGCTTTCATGAGTGAACCTCCCGAAGTTGGCAATCTACGATACATGCGTTCACGGGCAGGAGCGAGCAATACGCTACTTTGATCTTTTCGTAATAAATATGATTCTGCGGCTTGTCCATCCACTGCGCCACCTGCGCCACGACTAAAAGCGACGGTCAAATCGGTAGGGTCTTGCGACTCAATTCCAGTGGTAATCAAAACACCCGAATAATCTACATCTACCGTTGGAATAATCAGAATTGACGGAAATACGTTTTCGGGATTGAGCAAGTATTGTTGCCGCCATTTATAGCTTCGTTCGGTATAGGGCGATGCCCAAACTTCTTTGATGCCATCCAAAATAGCTTGTTCTTGAACAATGTTAAATTTGGTTAAATTGAGACCAGCACCTGTGAAGTTTTCCAAATCTTCCATATTGGTATCACTTCGTAAAAAAACAGGAACTCGACCTATATTATTTCCAAAAACTTGTACAAATTGCGCTCGTAATTGAGTTTTAAAAGCAGAACTTAATTGGATGTTTTTGATCGCCTTTCTCAACACCGCTAGTTCTCTTAATACAAAATCATTGATGGCTGCATCAGATGATCCGTGTTCTTCCATACCTTTCGCTTGCTTAAAGGTGTTGGTTAGAAACTGCCAATAGGTCATGTTCATATTGGGCATATTTTGTTCCATGTGTTGCTTAAAAATACCAAAGGGTATAACCAAACCTTCTACAACAGCATCTGGAAACAACTGTTTGAGTTCGCCAAGATTAGCTGCTTTGGGCCCACAAAGTATTCCAGAATCACTTGCACTTACATTTCTCATATTTAAAATATCGGTTTGTGATAAGCGAATATTATCAACTGGAACGGTCACTTTATTAGTAGAACGGGTGACTTCTGCAAACAAATCATTTTCTTCATCACTCATGTTTTTAGCCAATTTCATCACCACACTTCCATCGGTTGAAACAGCGTAAAAAATATTTTCACCATTGTATTTTTGTAAAGCTTCAAACATATCAATAGATAAAACACTGTTCGGAATACCTAGATTTCGAGCCAATAACTGAACGTGTGAAACGGGATTTCCTTCAGAAACGGTGGCGATTCCTGCTACGGGTTTGAGATCGGAAGGAGGTCGTTGAAATAAGTAAATATTTTTGTTATCTACTTCATCAATAGACATAGTTGGGTCAATCAAAACAAGTTTTCCTCGTGCATACCCTGCATTTAAACCTCGTACACCTTGAACATCCTTTCGATTAAATATTTGATGATTATTGGCTTGAAGGGTTTCCGTTGATTGACTGATCGCTTGAATTTGTTGTCCTAAACGCAGCAACAAAGAACCTCGCACTTGATCGTCAATAAAACCTACTGCTAGCGGTTCAAAACCTGCATATTCTTGCACGACTTCATCAAAAGTTGCAATGATCGTACTTGTTCCCCATTCAATTGCTTTGCGTGTTTGTTTAGTATAATCTTTTAGTTGTTGAAGCGTAGCCGTAGGAGTTTGAAACGGTTCGAGTTGTGGACTCAACGCATCCCATTCCCACAATTCCATATAACCTGCACCAGCTACAGCCTGAGCCGTGTAGCAGATTTGTTCGCTCAATTCTTGTAAGTTTTGAGTTGACCAGTTACTGATTTCTCGGAAGTAAATTTGTTCTAATGATACCGAAATATCCATCAAGGCTAGACGTTGTTGACGACTGCCAATATTCGGAATTTCTTGTCTAATATGTAGCAATAAATCAGACACAGCAGTTAAATAGGCAACACCTTTTTGATCATTTTCAAAGGTTTGAATGAAGGAACGTAAATCTTTTCCAATGTTCGTTTGACTAGAAACAAGGTTAATATTCTTTTTTAAAAAAGGGATGTTTGAAGCTGTATATTCAGTTTCTAAATCGTTTATTAAAGTCGTGAATTGATCTTTAATATTGGGTTTGAGTTTATCTTGATGTTTACTATAAAAGTTTTGAACCGTTTTTAGGTCTGTTGCATCTGGCTGACCATGTATTTTGATACGAATGTCTTGGAAAGCAGGATAATTATCAGCTATTTGTAATGAAACGGCACGAATATTATAGGTTCTATTGGTTTCTTCATGATGTGGAATAATTCGAGTTGCTTCTCGTACCAGATAGAAATTTTCTATAACTCTACTTTTATATTGCAGTACCCATTCTAAAAAATCCTTTCCCCATTTCCGCTCATCTTCCACTTGAAACGCACCTCTGTAGTATTGTCCCATTTGCAAGACCCAGCCATCATCTATTCTTTTTAGATAATCTTCCAGAATATATTGCTTGATCCGAGAATGATTATTGTTTGCATCCCAAAGGTCGCTAGGTTCTGTGTTGGTTAAAATTTGTGCTAAGAAGATATGGCGATTTTTGGCAATATTATTAACGATGTCCTTATGGCGAGCATGTTGATGACCACCTGTTTCTGTACACGGAACACGGGGCATATTGATTGTACCGTCAGGGCAAAACCACCGAATATCTTTAAACGGGCCTCGTGGATCAGTTTTGTATTCTTGAATTTTTTCACAGATATAAGTATCGGAGTAGGCTTGTGCTTGAGTAAATGTAGTATAGCTACAAATAAATATAACTATGAAAGTAATGTTAGAAATTGAATGTAAAGGTTTGAACATACATTTATTTAATAGATACAAATAAAATGAAGATAGTTGTTTTAATTAAGAAATGCTCTACAACTTTGCCATTTCTAGAACGAGCGATGAATAGATAAGTTTGATATGATTTATGAAAAGAAAATTATAATTCTAATTGATTCTTGACCAACTGATAATATGCACCTTGTTGAGCAATTAATGTTTGATGATTACCAATCTCGACAACCTGACCTTGATCGAGCACAATGATTTGATGTGCGTGCTTGACCGTACTCAATCGGTGGGCAACAACGACGACCGTTTTATTTTCAAAAAAATGAGTCATATTTTGCATAATGATTCGCTCATTATCAGCATCTAGTGCATTGGTGGCTTCATCAAAAAAGATAAAATCGGGATTTTTATAGACCGTTCGGGCAATGAGTAAGCGTTGGCGTTGTCCTTGACTCAAATTATTCCCTTTTGAACCCAATTTGGTCTCCAAACCTAGTGGTAACTCTTGAATAAAATCTGAAATATTGGCGGTTTGAATAGCTAGTTGTAAACGATGCGTATCTATACCAGATTCGCTTTCTGATATATTTTTAGCAATGGTATCTGAAAATAAAAAACCGTCTTGCATGACCGCCCCACAGTGTTTTCTCCACACTTTTTTGGAAAGAGAAGCAAACGGAACATTTCCTAATTGAATATTCCCGTTGGTTGGTTGGTAAAAGCCTAAAAGTAGCTTGACTAAAGTAGTTTTTCCGCTTCCTGAGGGTCCAACAATTGCTGTTGTTTTTCCATGTGGAATATGAATGTTGATGTCGTTTAAAACAGGTTTTCCCAATGAATTATATTGAAAAGAAACGTTACTGAATTGAATATCTGCTGGACTTGGAATAGTTTTGATGAGGGTATCTTTTTCTGATTCTTCATTTTCTTGTTGATGCACTTCATGGAGTCGTTCGAGGCTAATTTTGGCATCTTGCGCTAGGCGGATAAAGGCAACTAATTGATACAACGGACCGCTCAATTGCCCCACAATAAACTGAACTGCCAAGAGCATACCGAGTGTCATTTGTCCATTGATAACAGCGGTTGCTGCCACAAAAGAAATAAAAATGTCTTTGACTTGGTTGATGATACCAGCACCTGTATCTTGATATTGTGTGATACTCAATGCCTGTACGCTTGTACGAAACAATTGCGCTTGGATACCTGCCCATTCCCAGCGATGCCGCTGTGCGCTGCCTTGTAATTTGATCTCCTGTGCGCCCTCGATCATTTCAATAATGGCATGTTGATTTTCTGCCAATTGCTCAAAACGGATTTGATCTATTTGTCTTCTTTTTTGTAAAAATAGAAAAATCCAAACCAGATATAAGATACTTGAAATCAGAAAGATTAGAAAAATACCACGATGATAAATTAATAATACCAATCCAAAAACGAGGATATGAAAAACCGAAAAAATAGTTTTGAGTGTGGCACTAGTTAAAAAGATTTCTACCCGTTGATGATCTTCTACTCGTTGCAATAGATCACCGATATGTTTTTGATCGAAATATTTAATCGGAAGAGCCAATAATTTCTTTAAAAAATCAGAAATCAAACTAACATTGATGCGTGTCCCCACATGAAGCAAAATCCAAGATTGAATGACATCGACGGTCGTTCGTCCTGCAAAAATCATGAGTTGTGCCACCAAAATCAGGTAAATAAAATCAATATCTCGATTTTGAATACCTGTATCGACTAAGGCCTGCGTCAAGAACGGAAAAATCAGTTGAAAAATACTCCCAACTAATAATCCAATACAGAGTTGAACGATCAATTTTCGGTAAGGACGGATATACGGAATCAAAAAACTAAATCCTTTTGTTCTATTCAAGCTCTCGGTATAAGAAGCATCAAAATCTACATTTTTTTCTAGTAAAATGGCAATCATTTCACCCGCATCATTCAAGCAAGCTGCTTCAAAAACAGCCCGCTCTAATTTTCGTTTTCCAATCTTCGGATCAGCCACCCACACCCATCTGGCATTGACTTTATACACTACCACAAAATGATCTTTCCCCCAATGTACAATACAGGGTAATGGCACGGTCATCAAAGCTGCTTCTGTTTTATCTTCCGATTGATACGTCATTTGAAACACAGCACAATCAAAACCAATGCTTTCTGCTGCTACGGCAATCCCACGCACTGAAACGCCTTCTCGATCTACAAAGCAACGTTCTCGTAATGTAGCTAAACTATATTGCTTTCCATGATAGGCTGCCACCATCTGCAAGCAGGCTGCGCCGCAGTCCATGCTTTCGAGTTGTGGGTGGAAGGGGAAGGTCATCGTTCTTTACAATTGTTGATTTGATTTGTAAAGATATATAAAAGAAAGGATAGATGTCTAGTTGGTAAGTTTGCTTCAAGGAAGATAAATGAAGAAAATTTAGTCCAAGAAAGCTATTTTGAAGATGCAGGCTTATTTATAAATGCTAAAAACACCACTGCGCCCAAAAAATAACCCAAATAATCCCAATAATCTTTAGTGAAATGATTGGACCAACGAGAAAAACCTTCTTCAAAAAGGATAGATAAAACAGTAGTTATGACGATTACTTCCAGAACGGAAAACCGATAGTCTTTTGCGATTTGTCTATTCACATAAATATCAAGAAAAAAAGATCGTTCTATTAAAACTAGTCCCAGCAAACAAGGGATTCCTAAAAATGGATCAGCATAATTATCTAAAAAAGGAATATTAATAAATAAACCATATTGAGCAATCTGATGTGCGCCGAACAAAAGCATACAGATCCACCAAACTTTATTTTTTAAAACACTCATACATTTTTATTTAAAGTGCAGCCATAAACGCAATGAGCGCGCCAGCCAAAACGACAGGAGAAATGGCGATGAGAAAAATAATCCCAATGACTCGAATTCCGATTTTCATAATACTCAAACCTATAGAATCTTCAGGATTAAGTGTGGCTAGGTTATTCCACCATTCATACGTTTCAGTGGCTTTGTTCATGACCTGATTCCCTGACTTTTTATCAGTTGTTATTTCTTCACTCGGTCGTTGTCGTAACATTTGCTTATTCTTTACTATTTGTGAATTTATAACAGTAAAACGTGTGAGATGAATGCATGTTTGAATGACTTGAAAAGATGATGTTGACTAAAAACAAAAATTGCCTTTAAGAGGTATTTTCTTAAAGGCATTTTTGCAAGTCTATTTCATAACGAGCGGTTTATCTACTTCGATTACTACTACGTCTATTTTTAGAACGATTGGGTTTGCGGCTATTATTGCCTTTGCTTCCGCCGCCGCCACGATTATTTCTAGGCGGACGACGAGAACGTTGTCCCTGCTTAAACGGTTCAGTTGAGGCATCTGGATCAGGTTCAAAACCTTTGATAATCTCCACTGGAATATCTAAACCCGTCAATTTTTCAATATCTTTCAAAAATGACGTTTCATCCGCACTCACCAGCGACAAAGCCTCTCCGCTTGCCCCTGCACGCCCTGTTCGACCGATGCGATGTACATAATCGGCGGGTACATTAGGTAATTCAAAATTTACAACGTGTGGTAATAATGGAATATCCAATCCACGAGCAGCAATATCAGTAGCTACCAAAACTCGAATATCGCCAGCTTTGAAGCCTGCTAGGGCTTTGGTTCGAGCCGATTGGCTTTTATTTCCATGAATAGCAGCAGCCGTGATTTTTGCAGCTATCATTTTCTTAGTTAACTTGTTTGCACCATGTTTTGTTCGTGTAAAAACAAGGGCTTGTTGCCAGTTTCCGTCATGAATGAGCTTAATAATTAGACCTGTTTTTAAGCCTTTGGCAACCCGAATCACTCGTTGTTCGACCGCATCTACCGTAGAATTTTCAGGTGTTGCTTCTACCATCGCAGGATTAGTTAAAATTCCTCGTGCTAGTTTTTTGATATTACCAGAAAAGGTAGCAGAAAACAACAGATTTTGTCGCCTTTTAGGCATCAATTTCATGATCCGTTCAATATCTCGCAAGAACCCCATATCCAGCATTCGATCGGCTTCGTCCAAGACTAAGATTTCAATTTTTGATAAAGTTAAATGCCCTTGTTCCTTTAAATCTAGTAATCGCCCAGGTGTAGCAATGAGAATATCAACACCGTTTCGGAGTTTGGCAACTTGTGGTTTTTGATTGACTCCACCAAAAATAACAGAAGAACGAATATCTAAATATTCACTGTATGATTGTACATTTTCATGTACTTGTGCTGCCAACTCACGAGTTGGTGTTAAGACCAATGCTCGAATCGTTCGATGACGATTGGGACGTTCTTTGGATAAGATTTGCAACATAGGTAAGGTGAAACCAGCTGTTTTTCCCGTTCCCGTTTGAGCGGAAGCCAGTACATCTCTACCTTTCAGAACTAATGGAATTGCTTTTTCTTGTATTGGGGAAGGTGCTGTATAACCTTGGTTTTTGACAGCTTTTAATAAAGGACTTGAGAGTCCCAAAGAATTAAATGACATATATTTTTTTTGCAAACGGCTAATAGATCGTTGAGGTAAAACATGTAATATTTTTTTGAACTTGCTCTACCTCTTATTTTGAAGCCGTTTTGAATAATCGGCGGGATAAAAAAGTTTTTGTGAAGTCCGCCGAACTACTATAAAAACAAAGAGAAGAATAAAGGAACGCTAACCTGCCCGACAGTCAGGTGGGCTTTTCATTCCTCAATATTTGCAAAGATACGTTTATTTTAATTGTAATGCTTCAAATAAATGTGTTGTGTGTATAACAAATTGCACAAAAGCGTAAATTAGCAAAAAAATACAGATCAAATGCGGTGGTTATTATTTGATTGTTACTAAGTAGTAGGTCAGAAAAACCCGCCTGCCGTCGGGCAGGTTAATATAATAACCGCCTTCAAAACCTCCAAAAAAGTCATAAAAACCTCCTGATCGTCAGTATTTTACGATTTTTTTGAAGGTTGGCGTTATTATATAAGTAATTTTGTCCGACCGCTTAAGCAGTTCAAGGGGATTAATAGGGCATCAATTTTCTTTAAAAGAAATCAAAATAAAACTGCTCTCAATCCGCTTTGCAGTTCTCTCATCGGTGCTTACACGTCACTTTTCGGGTTTACCGCATTTATTCTGTGGCTATACCGCCTGCCAATTCTATGATTAAAGTAAGAATAAATAATAAAAATGTAAGTAATAGGAGCACACTACCCAATCTCCTCTTCAATACTCGCCACAACATCAATCGTATTATCATAGGTCGTTTGCATGGCAGCGGAGTTGTCCATACCTGCGAAAAGGGCGATTTCACAGTTTTTGATAATACTCATAAATTTTTCAATATCTTGATTTTTAACTTGAAGTGCGGTGAGTTGTGCTCGAACATTATTTTTTGTCAATTCGGAAGTTGGAATATTGAGCTTATCACAAACATAACCCAACATCGCTTTTGAAACCTCATCATAAAAGGCTTTGCTGTTATTGGATTTCAGATGTTGATCGGCTGTGGATAGGCGTTTTTGAGCGAGCAGTTGTGCTTTGTTGCGTTTTAAAACGGTTGGGTCAATCTCTTCGGCATTAGCTTGTTTTCGATGATAAACAAAGAAGCCACCAAATAGGAAAATGGGTAAACCCCAAAGTGCAAAGTAGAGTGGTGTTCCCCAGAAAGGTGCCGTTTTCTTTTTTAAACTCGTTTCTGTTTTAATAAACCGAATATCTTGATCGAAGGTGTTTTCCTTTTGTGACGGTAGAATAGTGGTTGTCCCTTTATTTGATCCTTGATGCACGTTTATTTTAAATGTTCTAGGTTGTAAGGTAATATACTTCAGACTATCGGTATCAAAATAAGTAAAAGCAGGTGTAATCTCATAGTTGCCAGGTTTTTTAGGTAGCACGAGATATTCCATTTCTTTTTTACTATATAAAATGGCATTACTTTCATAGGTGCTTTCATTGACAATTCGAGGATCATATACTTCTAAAACATCGTCTAAAATCAAGGGGGCTGCTTGCACTTGTTTTACATCACCGTTTCCTTCTACAAACATATTGATAATGGCTGCATCATCAGTCGTAATATTGACACGTTCAATATCACAGGTCATTTTATATTTTCCAACGGCTCCTGTAAATGTTGGTGGAGCATTAGGTGGTAAAGGCTGGACGTTGACTTTTACATTATTGGTTTTGAGGTTGTGCCGTTTCACAGGTGGGCGATAAAAAAAACTGCGTCTTCTTGGATTATTAGGGTCTTCGGTGGCAATACCTACCTGAATATCAGCCGCTTCTATCTCTAGTAAACCTGCTTGTTGTGGAAATAGGGCAATTCGACGCAATATTTTAGTGGTGTATTGGACACCATTGATCACTTCTTGTACTAATCCATTAGGATATTGACGCATTTCATGTGCATAAAACCCATCATAATCCGACTCCGTTAAGAGATTAAATTGTCGAATATCGAGGGTGGTAAAAATCTTATAATCCAATACGACTTGCTGTCCAATACGTGCTTCGGTGGTATTAGCGATGATTTTGACAAACACTTGTTCATCTATTTCAGCATCAATCTGTGCTTGTGTACTAGCTCCTTTTTTTCCTTTGACTACCTCTACGGTAACAGGATTTGATTTTATTGTTTTTTTATTAATAGCAATAGTTGCTGGAGGAATGGTAAATTTCCCAATTTTTTCAGGTTGTAAACGATAAGAATAACCAACTTCTTGAGATCGTCTACCATTAATAATGGTCATACTCGTTGATTGGTTAGGGCCACTTAACACTCGAAATCCTTTGAAATTAGGTGGATTGAATCCACTTGCTTGCCCATTTTTGAGTGTAAAAGTGATTTCAAATGAATTACCCAAAACGACTTGTCGAGCATTTGAACTTGCACTAAATTCGACTTGTGCTTGTACCAAAATAGGCAAAGCAAACAAAAAGGATAGGAGTACTATTTTTTTTATTAATATCATTTTTTATTCCTTAGCGATAGACCAAATTACGTTCGATTTGCTGCAATAAAATCTTTTTTTGCTTACGTTTTTTAAGTCGATAAAGATTGCTTTTTATCCAGTTATCTTTTTGGTCAAATTCTATTTCCTGAATGTGAATATCTTCTTTGCCATCAGGATCTGTAACGGCTTTGACGATGGTTGTCGTATTCTTTTCTTTGGTAGTCTTCAAGACCTTTATCGTATGTGATTCAAATCTACCTAATGGTATGGTTTCTAAATATAAATTTTTAGAGCACATCTGATACTGATAAATGGATGATTCTTTTTTAGGGTAAAGGTTTTGAACCAATAGTCGATTGTTAGGTACATCGTACTGAGCGATCTGCTCGTATAACAGATTTTTTGCAAGATCATAATTTTTTAATAGAATAGGTCGATATAATGAATCTAAAAAAACTTTACTGATGGTTAACAATTCTCTTTTTGGATTAATTTCCATCACTCTCAAAGGAATACCGTCTTTATTATACTGGTAAAAAAAAGAACGTTGAGGTTGACCTAAAAAAACAATTTCTTGCTTAATCATATTACCTTTCACATAGCTATAATTACGTTCTAGCAGTACTTCATTGTTTCGATTAAATTCTTTTATGGAAACTAATCTTTTTTTGTTATCAAAATTCTGGACAAACGTGCGTTCAATTTTAGTGTTATCTACTGCCCATTCGGTGATATTTACGGTAGAAGATGCTACATTTCCATTTACTTTTTTACAATTAATGATGATATCTGCAATAGATTGCGCACACAAATCTGTTGAACACTCTATTCCTATAAATATGAATATACAGATCAAAAAATGAAGTTGTGTAAATGTATGCTGCATTTTACGAAGATTTAAAAACTAAATCGTTACATCTTATAAATTTTGCGTTTTTTCTTTGGCTTTTTAGGTGTAGTGGGTGGTTGTGGCGTATTTTCAAATGGAAATCCAAAAGAACGAAATTCTTGTTGTGGTGTTGGAGTTTGTTGAATACCATCAGGATTTGGATGCACCATGACTTCAATAGGTAAGGTTTCTAAAAATCCATCTTTGGTTTCGATACTGGCTGGTGGAATAAAATAAGTACCAATATCACGTGGTTTGAGGTAGAAACTATAAGAAATTTCTTGTGAAATTGTACCATTCACCATTTGAAAACTAGAGGATTGATTAGGTCCTCCAACCACGTCAAATCCTTCAAATTCAGGAATATCAAAATTGCTGCCTTTCGCATTTTCTAACGTAAAAGAAACTTCAATATAGTTACCCAGTAAAATAGAATCAGTACTCACCGAGACTGTAAATTGAGCGTCTTGTGCGAATATACTCGTTGAAAAACAACATAAAATAAAAAATAAAAATGATCCTTTCATCTGTTAAGATTTAAACCATCAGATGACTTCAAGTCATCTGGTGAATATATTAGAGTCTTGTATTTTGACGATAAAAAACTACCAATCTTTTGACGATTTATTGGGTGTTGACTGTGCTTTTTTTAATTTTTCTTGCACTTTTCGTTCCTCATCTTCCATAATTTGAAGCAAACGGCGTGCTTCTTCTTTATTCAAATCTTTTTCCTCTTGCTGTTCTCCCGATTGCGGTTCTTCTTGCTCGTTTTGTTCTCCTTCGCTTTCACTTTCTTGCTCTTGCTGTTCGTCTTGATCCTGTTGATCCTGACTGTCTTGATTTTCTTGCTGCTGTTGCTGGTCTTGATCTTGCTGTTGTTCTTGCTGCTCTTCGTTTTGTTCCTGATTCTCGTCGCTTTGCTGCTGTTCTTGTTGCTGCTGTTGCTGTTGCATTTGAAGCTGTTTTTGAGCGACTGCCAAGTTATATTTGGTTTCTATATCTTTTGGGTTCAAACGCAGGGCATTTTTGTAAGCTTCTACACTTTTATCCAATTCTTGCGTGTTCATGTAGGTATTTCCTAAATTATGGTATGCTTTTGCTCGTACATCATCACTTTTAGCTAGGCTTGCTGCTTCTTCGAAGTGCTTGATAGCTTCTTCATAACGTTCTTGTTCATAAATAGCATTACCGAGGTTATATGCTCCATTTACAGTGCGCTTTTCTTCTAGTGACTTACGATATTCTTCTTCTGCAGATAGGAAATCTTCGTCTTCATATGACTGATCGCCACTACGCAATAGGCTATGCGCTGTTTGAGCATGGGTTTGTCCCAAACAACATAAAGTGAATAGAGTAAATAAAATATGTTTAAGCATAAAATTTATCTTAGATTCTTTTCTAAATTATACGTTGACTTGCTAGATGTCGATACTTTTGCATTGCCCAAAAGTATCCAAAACTATAGTCAAAACGCAATTCTTATTTTTTTTGCATTAGGGGGTTTCTTGATTGTGTTATTTCAATATTACTATCTAGCTTGAAAAACCCTACTAAGTGCTATTTTGCTATATTGTTTGTATTCATCTTTGCGAGTATAAGGATTCTAGATCTTACTATTCTGTTTAGTTGTTTCAAAAGCAAAAGTTCACAACCGCTTAGCATAACCCACCCGCTAGCGGTTCACTCGTTTAAATGTCCACTGGACATTTAAGTAGCTTGTCAGTAAAATTAGTGTAAAACAAATCTTCTAAATCCGTCAAAAAATCGTTCATAATTCTCTTAAAATCAATTATTTACTCTTTTTATGACGGATGATTTTTTTACACAAGTAATTTTGACTGACTACTTATCCTACGGAATCACTCTTTCATCTCTAGGGAATTGCTTTTTTTGACGATCCCAGTAATTGAGTAGATTAACTTATTATATAAACCCAATGATTACAGATCGGTTTAAACTTTTATTCGAGAATAAATCTGATTACCCAAATAAATCTCGCCCTTTGACTAATTTACTTTTTTGATACGTCAGTAAAAATTCAATAACTAAAAGCAATAAAGCTACAAAAATAAAGTACTGAAAATAACTGTTGTATTCTGAAAAAGAACGTTGTTCTAACTCTCGTTTTTCAATTTTATCAATTCTAGAACGCAGTTGACTAACGACTTGTTCGGTGTCATCGGTCAGGTTAAAAGCTGTGCCATTTCCAGCATCAGCAAGTTGTGTAATCAACACAGGATCGAGTTTGGAAGTGACGGGATTACCTGACTCATCACGTTTGTAATCCGTTCGTCCACCACCAATATCTACAGGAATAAATCCGCCTTCAGTCGTTCCTACACCAACTGTAAAAATCAGCAGTCCATTTTCTGCCGCTTCTCTAGCACGTTCCATCGTAGCTTCATCGTGGTTTTCACCATCTGTAATGATAACTAACGCTTTATGGTGTTTATTGTCTTCTTGGAAAGATCGTTCTGCCAGATCAATGGCGTCACTGATCGCCGTTCCTTGTGAGGGTGCCATATCAGGGTTGGCACTTTTTAGAAATAACTGTGCTGCTGCATAATCTGTTGTCAAAGGCATTTGAAGATAAGCATTCCCAGCGAAAATGATCGTTCCGATACGTTCCCCTTTTAGGTTTTTTACCAAGTTTTGAGCAAATTGTCTCGCTCTATCCAACCGACTCGGGCGTACATCCTCTGCTAGCATACTTTTGGAAATATCCAGAGCAATAAAAATATCAGAACTCTTCCGTTTCACTTTCTCTTTTTTCATGCCCCATTGCGGATTCGCCCAACCGATAATCAAAAAACTCAGCGCAAACATTAAAATCGTAAACTTGATAGTATGCTTGTGTTTAGATAATTGGGGAATGATCCGTTGCATGAGGAGTGTGTCGCCAAAACGATTCATCGCTCGTTTTCTGGCATACCAAGTAAATACAAAAAACAGGATCAAGATCGGGACTAATCCGAATGCCCAAAGATGTTCAGCGTGTTCAAATCGAAACATAGTTTATCGTGTTCGTGCCTGCTTGCGCAGGCAGGTGCTAACGTGTTCATGTGTTCATGTTTGAGACGCTCATTGAATGTGAGCACCTGCCTGTGCAGGCAGGCGTGAACACATGAACACGTGCGCACGTTATGGTATCGTTCTTAAAATGGTGTAATTCAAAATTAGTTCAAGTACTAAAAATAATAAGCCAAGCAAGGCAAATTTGTGAAATTCTTCGGTATACCGTCGGACGGTGGTCACTTCTATTTCGGTTTTTTCCATTTGGTCAATGACTTCATAAATGCGTTCTAAGGCTTGCATGGAAGTTGCTCTAAAATATTGACCACCTGTCATTTCTGCAATTTCTTTCAGTAACACTTCATCAATTTCTACCCGTGCCATTCCAAAGATATACTGTCCGTCACTACGTCTGCTAACTGGTGTTAGTGCATCTTTGGTTGATCCAACTCCAATGGTATATACTTTTACATCAAATTCACGGGCAATTTCAGCAGCCGTTCTGGGTTTGACGTAACCTGCATTGTTCACTCCATCTGTCAATAGAATGACCACTTTAGATTTGGCTTCGCTATCTTTTAAACGGTTGACTGCTGTGGCCAATCCCATTCCAATAGCGGTGCCATCTTGTAAAATACCACAACGCAATCCTGCTAAAAACTCCTTTAATATTCGATGATCCGTTGTCAAAGGACACTGAGTGAATGCTTCACCAGCAAATACGGATAATCCGATACGATCATACGGTCGTTTATCCACGAAATCGGCAGCTACTTTTTTACTGGCTTCCAATCGGTCGGGCTTAAAGTCTTGCGCCAGCATACTACTCGACAAATCCATCACCAATGAAATATCAATTCCTTCCGAAGTAATGTCTTCTTCCTTGAGCACTTCTTGTGGTCGAGCTAGTGCAATGACCAAGGCAATTCCGCTCAAAATTCTTAAAAATGGTAGTAATGATCGCAATCGTCCTCGCCATGAGCGTACCCCTGCCAACGATTGTAAACTCGACATTTTGATCGTTGCATAATAATCCTTTCGCTTTTTATAATACCAAAATCCTACTGCTGGTAACAGTAATAATAGCACAAAGGCTTCAGGATTTACAAATTGTATATTGGACCAGTTTAACATGGTTTTTTATTATTCTTTTGTTTTTTCTTTGCAGTACTAGGTACTGACCACCCCGAAATTTGCTTTGCAAATATTCACCCCGCCAGCGGGGTAGATGTTTGCCTTTTATTTCGCTAGCGAAACAAGGCAAACTATTTCCCCCGCTGGCGGGGGGCAGGGGGTGGCACGGTAGCATTGGTATCTATCCAGTCACCAATGATAATCGCCACATCTGTTATCTTATTAAGCACTTCCCACGAGGAAAAGCGCAGCGTTGTGAATCCCAATAGGCTCAAATCATGATCTCGTTTTTTGTCTCGTGCTTGTGCTTCTGGGCTATCGTGCGTGATACCATCTACTTCTACAACTAGTTGAAGTGGTAAACACACAAAATCAGCGATATACCACTCAATTGGGCGTTGTCGTCTGAATTGATAGCCTTTCATTTGTCTTTTACTTAGTATGTACTTCCACATGCAAGCCTCTGATTTGGTCATGCTTTTGCGATTTTTATTCGCATACGGTTGAAGCTTATTATTGTAATTGTAAAAGTTAGACATGTTATTTCCTTTTTAAGAATCTTTCTTTATTCCGACGTTTCCACCATCACCTGCTTCGTCTTCCTCACAAAGTTCTCGGCATATTCCATTAACTTATCATTGGCGTCTTCGGGTGGTTTGGCTTTTGCAAACTTAACCAAATCTGCCATAGTGAACATTTCTTGTAGTTGTGTTCTATAGGCTGCATCAATATTATTTGCCTTCATAGATTTTAAAATCTGATCGGACGTTTGTTCTAGGGCTTGAATATTGAAGCGATTTTCTAAATATTCTCGTACAATATAGGTCAAGGAACTTTGATATGCCTTGATCTTGCCTTGTTGCCACAACTCGGCTGCTTTTAGTTTTTTTAACTTCGTCAACGCAATTTCATGTGGCGGAATAACAACAGGCGGCGGTGCTGGTGCTTCGATGGCTTTTTTACGACGATTATAGATCATAAAAGCAATAACAACGGCTATCAATGCCAACAATCCAATGATAAGACCTAAGAAATCTTGTAGTTTCAATGGTTCTCGAATAATATCTTTTATTGGGGCAATTTGTCCTGACTGTGTATCAGCAGGGAAAGTATTGACTTTGAGCGCGAGTTGACGAGTTGGACGGGAAAT
Source organism: Saprospiraceae bacterium (assembly GCA_020628085.1). GTDB lineage: Bacteria > Bacteroidota > Bacteroidia > Chitinophagales > Saprospiraceae > JAHDES01. The sequence goes on along the minus strand of JAHDFQ010000020.1, from coordinate 24,033 downwards.
ATTTTGTCCATTTTTTTTATAATTAATAGATAAAGCAGGAATAAAATAATAGCCTGAATCGAATGAAGTTAGGACTAAATCTTTTTGTAAAACCCGCATCCCTGAGATATCCAACGTATCCCAATCCAAGTCTTTTACGATTTCAATTTCTGGGACGCTTTTTAGTGGCGATAAATCAACTGATGGGTTACTGACTCCGTCTGCATCATTAATTTGTAAATGAAAACCAATCTGATCTCCAATAAGTATGGTGGTACTATCTAGTGCTGCACGAACCTGTTCTTGCGCGTTTGAAGTTTGCACGAAAGTGAGCAACAGAAAAAATATAGTTAATATATTGAATAGACTTTTCATAAATTAGACTATCGACCTCTTTTTTGAAAAAACTTTAAAAGCGTATTAATATAGGGTTCATGTGTGTGGACACTCACCACGTCAGCGCCTGCACGCATAAAATTTGTTTTAAAATAGTCATGATTATCAGCAAACCAATCTTTATACTTTTCTCGAACACTAGCCAAACCCGTATCAATCCAAATATATTCACCTGTTTCAGAATCGTAGGCACGCACGAGTCCAACATTGGGCAATTCTTCTTCTCTTGGATCAACAATATGCAAACCAACAATATCGTGACGACGAGCTGCAATCTTGAGCGCAGCATCATAGTTCTTGGCTAAGAAATCAGATAAAACAAAGCAAATACTTCGTTTTTTTATCAAATTATTTAAGTATTCAAATGCTTTTCCTAAATCTGTTCCTTTTCCTTGTGGCTTAAAATTGATTAACTCACGGATAATTCTTAAAATGTGTTGTTTCCCCTTTTTGGGTGGAATATATTTTTCGATTTGATCAGAAAAAAGAATCAAACCTACTTTATCATTATTATTAATAGCCGAGAAAGAAAGAACGGCACTTAGTTCGGTAATGAGTTCGTTCTTGGATTGTAACTGTGTTCCAAAAAAAGAAGATGGACTTATATCTACCAACAACATCACGGTCAATTCTCGTTCCTCTTCAAAGACTTTAATATATGGATCACCTGTTCGAGCAGTTACATTCCAATCAATATTACGCACATCATCGCCATATTGATAGCTACGCACTTCACTAAATGACATACCTCGACCTTTGAAAGCACTGTGATACTCCCCAGAAAAAATATGTTTACTCAAGCCCTTGGTCTTGATTTCTATTTTCCGAACTTTTTTTAGTAATTCACTGGTTTCCATTTCTAACAATTAAATTTAAAACAAGCGATTAATGGGGTTTTTCTTTTTCATAAACGGTTTTAGATCCTCGTAGGAGATCGTTATTTTTGTTTGTCCAAACACTTCATCATAAATGGTACTAAACTGAATGCCATTTTGCTGAAAAGCAAATAAAGGAAATGTTTGTGTATGAATCCATTCCTGAAAAGCCGTATCCATATATTGAGGATTTCGGCGAATTTCTTTTTCTATATACTGCTGTTTAAAATTATTTAGTTCTGCTGTTGCACTTTTTTTAAACACATCTTTCCACTCGATAGATTTATTGCTGACCAAATCATAATTGAGTGATTTTCCAATGGTTTGATGGTTCCATGTATTGCTATAAAAATAATATCCCGAAATGAAATCGGGTAGACTTTCTTCAATATTGAACCAGACATAACCACGTTCGCTTGCTCGGTCTTCGGGCTGCAATACTACTTTTTTATTCAATTGTTGAGTAGTCGAACGGCAGTCAGAAACCCAGTTTTGTAAATAATCTTTTATCCAAACATTGAATGTGTTGTTCGTATATTCTGGAAACAGCACTTCATAATTCATTACATAATTGGCATATTCGATATAGCCAACGGGTATTTTATTGGTTAATTCAAATGAAGCATAACTTCGTTCATTTTCATTGTTTTTATATTCTGCGCGGAAGTTTTTATCATCAATATCCTTTCCTACTAATGTTCCTTTCTCTATTCCAGCCGCATTTTGAATAGATAGTTCCAACACTCCATTTTGATTTATTTGACCCGTAATTACATGTTCATCATCATTGGCGAAATTATAAACGAAGCCAGTAACGTGTTGATGACCTAAATGATGTAGCACCATTTCCACTTCTTCCCAAGCAACTATTCCTTTATATGTCTTGACCCATTTATCTTGTCCTAACGTATGAACGGTTGCTTCTTTTTCTACAGATTGTAACTCAATTGCACTACCAATAGTACCATCAAAATTACTCCATTCCCCTTTAATTTGTTGGTCATTCCAAGTTGCTTTTATGAAACCAGAAATTTCCGATTGCTGATTGATTTCTTTTAACAATAATTGATCACCTAATTTAATGCCTTCCAATCGAAATTGTACGCCACTTTCGGTGTACACTAATTGACCTGAACATTCACCCGTTGAGCAATCTAATTGAATCCGAACTTGGTATAGATCGTCTAACAAACCCGAAAAATATTGCGTATTATTTTTCTCTGCAAAAGTCTCTTGTGGAGTAGTTATGGACGAAGTATATGCTGTTTGTTGAGCATAACTATTTCCAACAAAAAAGGTAGATAACAAACTGAGAAAAATGTATTTCATAGAAGGTTTTGAAGGATTAGATAAGAAGATTGAAGTGAAGAGGTCACTCAAGTGACCTCTTCACTCTCTGTGATCTATGGTACTTCTACGGCATTCAAAATTTTGTTGATAATGTCCTCTTGCGTGATGTTTTCCGCTTCTGCTTCATAAGTCAAACCAATACGGTGGCGCATCACATCATGACAAATATTACGGACATCTTCTGGAATAACATAACCACGGCGTTTCAAGAAGGCATACGCTTTACTTGCACGTGCAAGATTGATACTGGCACGAGGCGAACCACCATAATTGATTAACGGAGCAAGGCTTTTTAAACCGTACTTTTCTGGATTTCGGGATGCAAAAACAATATCCAAAATGTACTGTTCAATCTTTTCATCCATATATACCTTATCAACTACTTTGCGAGCTTTCAGAATTTCTTGAATCGTAACAATCGGTTCAATTTTTCCAAAATTACCACTTAGATTTCTACGGATAATTTCACGTTCTTCTTCTTTGTTTGGATACGTAATTTTGACTTTCAACATAAAACGATCCATCTGTGCTTCTGGTAATGGATAGGTTCCTTCTTGGTCAATCGGATTTTGTGTTGCCAATACCAAAAATGGTTCGTCCAACTTAAACGTATCTGAACCAATCGTTACTTGGCGTTCTTGCATGGCTTCTAGGAGCGCACTTTGAACTTTAGCAGGTGCACGGTTGATTTCATCCGCTAGTACAAAATTGGCAAAAACAGGCCCTTTCCGAACGGTAAATTCGTTTTTATTTGGATTATAAATCATCGTACCGATAATATCGGCAGGCAATAAATCTGGTGTAAACTGAATACGACTAAAATCAGCATTGATAGCGGTAGAAAGTGTTTTGATGGCGAGCGTTTTTGCCAAACCAGGTAAACCTTCCAATAATACATGTCCTTTGGCAAGCAAACCAAGCATCAATCGTTCGATCATATTTTCTTGTCCAACAATGATTTTGCCTGTTTCTTCGTTTAATCGTTCCACAAAGGCACTTTCGATATAAATCTGCTGATTTAACGCTTCAATGTCTATGGATTCTTGCATGTGCTATTTATTTTTTTGTATATAAATATCTTAAAAACTTAATATTCTGTGATTTCAGAGCGTTCTATATTAAAATTTAACGTATAACTACTCAATAGATTACGAATATTGACTTGTTTCTGTTTGGAAAATGATTTAAGTCCACAAATTTGATAAAAATTTTCCTAAAAAACATGAACTTTGATCGTTGTATTGAATCTTTGTTTAATATTAACGACTTGTTAACAAACTACATCTTACGAATATGGTATTTTTCATATTGTCCAATTACTTTCCTAAGTATAAAATCGCACTACTTTTTATTTTGTTTATAGGAGTCAGTCTTTTTTCCAATGGGTTGTATGCACAGCCTGTTTCAGTTGAAATGAAGGACTATCAAATGCGTGCAGAACGAGCGGATTCATGTTTAACCACCTTAGAGAATAGTGTTTTGATTGTTCGTTTGCCAACCTATCGTAAGAAGATTGAGCGATTAGAGCAGTTAGAAAAAAACTCAAAATTATCCAAAAAACAACGTAGTCGAGCAACACAGCAAAAAGAGCTGCAAATAGAAGACCTTGAAAAATTAAAAGAAGTAGTTTTTACTGGTTTATACGAACATTACGATTTCTCTGATTTTTTAATTACCAATGATACACTTTGGGATGATTTTTTGGCTGGAAAAAATGAAGGTGTTTTTTATAATGAACGTCAAGAAATTGATCCTTCTATTAAATATATAGATTCTACCTATTTTGTATTACATTATGGTAGAACAGACTATGGAAAGACGAATAATCAATTAGGATTTATTGTAGCAGATGCTGAGATGAATGACTTGGAGCGACCTTTTCCGTACTTTCTTAAAATTATTAATACAAGTAAGTCCATCAATGGTATGTTTAAACCTGATTTGAATTTTTATCAAGAACCTACAGTCATGGGAGAATTTAGTAGACAATTAATTTTAGAAACAAAAAGAATCCCAATTCGAGAAGCAAAGCGTGAACGACGACGACTGAAACAAAAGAATAAACAATAGGTTACTCAATAGATACCCGATTCATTCCCATATAATAAATTAAATACCATTCATTACCGAGTTTGCTAAAGCGACGTTCCATCGCCATGCGTTCATCATCGTTGATAATGTATTCGATGACCATATTGTTGAGTTGCTGGTATTCTTGTCTAAAGTTCCCTGCGGAGTTGTCCAGCGGACGGTGCATGATCCAGTCCTCTTGTTGCCACTGTGTCGATTGTAATTCAGTACTATCTAAACCAATATTCGGAACATACCCTTCTACGGGAAATGTAATATGTGCCATTTGATATAAACTATCGGTATGAAAGCGCATATAAAAATTCATAAAGTCAGGGGATAATCCTTGTTCTTGGGCAGCATCTGTAGAAACAGTCGTTTGGTCGCTGCTTCGCCGACAAGCAGTGATGATAAGCAGGAGTGCTGCGGTAGTAATAATTATTTTTTGCATTTGTTTTTATTTTAACGAATAATGCTCTAACATATTAACGAGTAACATTTTGATGCTAGCTGAATATTAAATTCATTAACGGCTAGCGTTAAAATGTTAGATTGTTATGCGTTAGTATGTTACGACACCTCTTGCCCATACACCAAAATATAATTCTCTACTTTCTGGTATGTCAATTGGTAAAAAGCTTTGAAATCATCTTTAATAACATAACCCTCACACTGCCCAATAGTTACATCATAATCGAATGGCGTAATATGAATATGTTGTTTGAAATCTAGTAATTTACGACCATAGGCTTTATATAATGCTTCTTTTGCACCCCAATATACGTGTAAATGTTCGAGTTCCGTTGCTTTTTGAAGGCTATTGGATTCTTCAGGACGCATAAATTTATGTGCAATCTTTGTGATTTTTGGGACGACTTCTTGAATATCAACCCCAACTGGATTCGTAGCAGCAATAACAGCTGCCATCTTACCTGAATGACTCATGGAAATCTGAAAAGGGGAGTTTTCCAAATATGGTTTTCCAAATTCATCCTTTTTGATGGCTCCGCGGATCGTCCGTCCCGATAGTTGATGCACGAGCCAACGAACAGCGAGCCATTCTAGTTTTCGACCTTTTTTAAGTTGTTGTATCTCTTCCAATTCACCAACTTTGAAATCTAAATGTTCTAAGAAATAGCTTTCTAGTTCTGTGAGTTTCCAGACGCCGAGTTCGCCGTCAGGTTGGAGCATTTGATGAAGGTGTAAAGGCAAAATATATTTTTTGGTAAAATTAAAAAAGTCAACGCATGATTTCAAACCATCCATTGACTTTTAGGGCGTACAATTACAAAATAAGAATTTATCTATTCTTCGCTTACGGTTTTGGTGTTGTCTTTTGATACCCGATCAATCAATAGACGATATGGGTCAATGGCTGCTTTAGCAGGAATGGAATCCAGTTGAAATTCAAAAATAGCTGGGCTTTTATCAATGTACACTCGTTCATTGAACATCAAGTTTTCGGCAGCTCGATCACTATAAAAACCAATATCTATCCAATCGGAAATACTAACATCAGACACATTCCCTTCTCCATCTACTTTATTTTTATTAGCAATTACTTCCACTTTCGCAGTATAACCATCACCTGTTTTGGAGAAAGTCGCTTCATCCATACGTAGATCATATAGTGTAATATCTTTAAACCAATCATCGATCAGATATTTTAAAGAATCGGGTACTTGCGGTTCTAAATAACGCATAAAGTCATTAGAAGTTGGGTAAGGCGGTTCTTCATAAGCATATTCTGCTAAGAAACCTTTCAGAGCATTGTTAACCTTTTCTTCACCAATATAATCTTGTAAAGCATACAGGATAATCGACCCTTTTCCATAATGAATATGGGTTTGATTTTCTACTTTATGCAATGGTTGTTCTTCGTCCACTTCCGAACTTCGTCCACGTAAATAACGGTTCATATCATATTTCAAAAAGTCTTTCATTTGCATGGCGTCTGTTTCTTGTTTCATCACCATCAAAGAAGAATATTCCGCAAAACTTTCACTCAACATAGTCGAACCTTGCATTTCTGCACCAATCACCTGGTGTGCCCAGTATTGATGTGCCATTTCATGTGCAATAACGGCATCAATCACATTATTTTTATTTTCTCCTTCTAGGTTAATAATAAAACCAAAAGATTCAGAATAAGGCATTGTACCTGGGAATGCTTGCGCAAAATTAGAGTAACGTGGAAATTCTATAATTCGAGCTTGCTTGTGGTAATACGGGCCAAAATTGGTGGTGTAATATTCCAACGATTTCTGAATAGCATCCAACATGCGTTCGATATTATATTCATGTCCTTCATGATAATAGACCTCTAAATCTACACCGTTCCACTTGCGAGTAGCAACTTCATAATCTGCCGAAATAAAGGAATAGAAGTTTTGAGAAGGATGATCGACTTTATAATGATATTGACGACGACCATTCTCTGTTTTTTCACTGATTAATGAACCAGGGGCAATAGCAATTTGGTCGTCGGAAGTAGAAATGTATGTTTCCACATTGACCCAATCGGCAGCACCGTCCGTTAAGTAATTGGTCATACACAACTGCGAACACGTTTCTTGTAATTCAGGCATTCGTTCTCGTTCAGGGAGATCATATTTTCTACGTTTATTTTTATCTCCAATTTCATAATTTTTAGCATATCCCATCGTCGGTAAAACAGATAAATTGTTGAAAAATGTTCCATTTTTGATGACGTTGGTATTCGGGCGTCTATTTTCAAAACCTTTTGTTTCCTGTGTTGCTTTTACTGTAATAGCAATAGAATCACTAGGCTGCATAGGCTGTTGAAGCGTATATATTTGATAACCTAGTTCTTCATCAAACGAATCTAAACTTGCATTTGGAATACTAATTTCGTGTTTTAAATCCTTATCAACCGTAAAATGTAGTTCTTTAATAGCTTCATTTGACTTATTTTTAAGTACTAAATCGGCTTTCAAATACGCATCTCGTTTATTTGGGAAAATATCAATGTAATAGGTTGCATCGATGATTTTTGGTAGTGTGATATTTTCGTATTGCTTATACCTTTTTTCATAGTCAACCTGCATTAGTTCTTGTTGTTTGCTGGTTTTGTATGGATTCAAAATTTGAGTGTTGTAATAGACAAAAGCAGCTACAGCTAACCATGCTATACTAAAGAAACCCAATGCACCTGTGTATGACTTACCCAATGTTTTTTTACCTGTTGTAAATCTATTTTTCAATAAATTATTAGTACCTCTGGGCCAAATCAGACCTGCAAATAGAATTCCTACAACAGCTAATAATAACCAATAAATAGAGAACCATTGCATCCCCAATACACCCGGACCAAAACCGTTCATATCAGAATATCGGATGCTCGGTGTACTTCCGATACTCAACATATTACTTTCGATTTTTAGAATCAGTAAAATAATATCAAGTGCAAAAATGACCATAATGGAAACAAAATATCCGATATATTTTTGGTTGACCAGAACTTGAACAAAAATCATTAATCCTGCCCAAATAGCATAGAATAGTAAACCTTCATAAAAGAAGCTAGTTAAGTAAACGCCTATTTCAAAATTAGTATATCCATTTAGGGCTTGGTAGATCATAGAAATTCCTATCAAAAATAAGTGCATGATGCTCGCAATGGCAATTAATGAAAGTGTTTTTGCAAACAAAGAAACAGCCGAGTGATGTGGTGTTCCATCCACTACTTCGTTGATATGACTATCTCGATCTCGCCAAACGAGTTCTCCGCTAAAAAAGACAATTACAATTATGATAAGTAAGGTAGAAATACCGCCTATTTCATCAATAAGTTTGTAGGTGACAGGATAGGACTGTAATCCAAAATATTCAAAGCCTCCTAGTAATCCAACTACTAATAAAATAACACTAAATAATAGTAGAATGATAAAAACATTACTTTTGAAAATGGATAAAAAACTGATGCGAAAGAAACTACTAAAATGTGCCCAAGTATTACCTGAATTTGAAAGACTAATATCGGGCTTAGTAAGCATTTGATTGATAGAACTATCCTTAGACTTTTTCTCTTTTTTAACTTTTTTATTTTTATTGGCAAAAGAAAAAGAGAAGTAGGAAGCGATTAAAATAACTGTCCCAACTCCCATCCATAGCAACCGATTCCATAAAATATAACCTGAAAAGGATGGTGCAATCGTATTGCGTTCCAGCGGCGTAAAGTATTTAATATCTAAGGTGTATGCACGGATTCCAAAGACATCAGATAAGGCAGCGATGAATTCATTATCAATATCCGAAAGTAATGATCCAGATGCAATATATCCAATGATGATGAGTAGAGTTCCAACAAAAGAAATAATAGTATTTTTGAACTGGGTCGCTAATGCAAAAATAATCGCTCCCGCTATAAACATATTGGGCAGAACAAAAATAAAATAGGTGCTAATATAACTTTGTATAGGAATTGGTCCGATTCGTTCTGCTCCAATCCAGCCAAAAGCTGGTCCCATAATTGAACCTAATGTCACTGCAAAATAGACGCCTGTCATAACCAAGGTAGACAACAACCAAGCCCCCATAAATCGTCCAAAAAAGTAACCCGATTTGTTGATCGGAGCACTAAATAGGATTTCATTGAAACCATATTTATGATCTCGAAGGGCAGCATTGTTGAAAAACGCAGTCGCAAACAGTAATCCGAAAATGGTTAGAATAGCAACAAAGGTCGCCACAACGGTTGGTGCATTTTTGTATACATTTCCAACTGTTCCACCAATCACTACATTATCGCTGATGACTGCAAAAAAGACTAATAAAGCAACAATAAAAAAGAAAATATAGATCATCGGACGCTTTAACGCTGTCCCAACTTCTTTAAAGAAAAATTCTGAAAACATAATGGCAGATTTTAGAAGATGAGTAATTCAAATGATGACTTTAGTCACCATTTGATTGTAACAAATCAATTTAAATGTTAATGTATTTTAGTGAAAAATACATCTTCCAAATTCGGAGGAACTTCAACAAATCCATCACCAGGATTAGTATTGCTTAGTATATGGATTTGTGGCTTTCCCGCCACCATTTTATCAGAAATCACATTGTAATTTGTTTTATACACCTCTTTTTCAGAGCGATCAATCGTTTTTCGCCAGACTTGCCCGTTCAATTCTTGTAAAGCATCTTCGGGTTGTCCATTAAATACAATTTTCCCCAAGTTCATGATCGCCATATTATTACACAATTCTCGAACATCATCGACAATATGTGTAGATAAAATGACGATAACTTCCTCCCCAACTTCTGCTAATAGATTGTGAAAGCGGTTGCGTTCACCAGGATCAAGACCTGCCGTAGGTTCATCGACGATAATTAATTTTGGATCACCAATTAACGCTTGTGCAATGCCAACGCGTTGCTTCATTCCACCTGAAAACCCTTTGACGCTTTTGTCTTTATGATCGGTCAAATTTACTTTTTGTAGCAAATAATTTACTAAATCCTTTCGTTCCCCTTTATTACGCACACCTTTTAAGATTGCTAAATGATCGAGTAGTTGACTAGCTGAAATTTTAGGGTACACTCCAAATTCTTGTGGTAAATAACCCAGTGTTGCCCTTACTTTTTTAGGTTCATTTAGGATGTCAATATCACCTAGTATGGCTGAACCTGAATCTGCTTCTTGTAGCGTTGCCAATGTGCGCATTAAAGAAGATTTTCCTGCACCATTTGGGCCTAGTAGCCCAAACATGCCATTGGATAACTCCAGATTAACGTTGTCTAATGCCTTGACACCATTTGGATATGTTTTACATAAGTTGGAAATCGTTAACTTCATAAGTATAGATGGTTTTGATTTGAGTATCTAACTTAACCAAAATACTGGAAGCGATTCAATTTTAAAGACGAATTTCAATTTTAGAAAGACGAATACTTGGAATCTGATCTTTTGTTTGCATCAAAATATTGAATAGATTATAGAATCAGCGCAAACATTTTTTTATACTTCCTGTTCTAGTAGCATGAAAAATTATGTAATTATAGGTGGTTCGTCAGGAATAGGACGAGCGTTGGTTGAGACATTAGCAACAGCAGGTCATCAGGTCGTTGCAACGTATAATAAAACGGAAGTGAGTGATATGATGGCAAATGTAGAATATCATCATTTGGATGTAATGGAGGAGGATGTAAATTTAGACTTCTTACCAGATCAAATTGATGGAATAGCTTATTGTCCAGGTAGTATTAATCTCAAACCGTTTCACAGAATTAAGCCAGCAGCGTTTACACAAGACTTTGAATTACAAGTAGGTGGAGCGATCAAAACGATTCAAGCGGCATTGAAAAATCTAAAGAAAGCAGAACATCCGTCTATCGTTCTTTTCTCTACTGTTGCTGTACAAGCTGGTTTTAATTTTCACTCGCAAGTATCGACTTCTAAAGGAGCTATTGAGGGATTGACCCGCGCCTTAGCAGCTGAGTTTGCACCGACAATACGAGTCAATTGTATCGCACCCTCTTTAACAGATACACCCTTGGCAGATAAATTGCTGAATAGCCCCGAAAAAATGGAAGCCAATGCACAACGTCATCCGCTTCGACGGGTTGGAACGGCAACGGATATAGCTAATATGGCAGCCTTTTTATTATCAGAAAAATCAAGTTTTATATCAGGACAAGTCCTTCCTGTAGATGGAGGAATGTCTAATTTAAAAGTGTAAGAACGTGTTTATTCTTTAACGTATTAACGATTAACAATTTAACATCTTAACGACTGGATTTCCATAATAAAAATTGAAAGAAAAATCACCAGCTCGAAAAGTACTAAATATACTTTGTGTTAATACGTTAGAATATTCCTCATTAAAACGTTAAAAAAATAAGAGTATTATGTTCGGACTATTTAAGAAAAAATCAAAAGTAGAAAAGCTACAAGAAAAGTACGAAAAGTTATTAGAGCAGTCATTTAGGTTGTCAAAAACCAATCGTACAGAAAGTGATCGTTTACAGTTGGAAGCAGATAATATTTTGAAAGAAATTGATGCCATCAACGAAGCGCAAAATGCGTAACAATGTGTTCAAGTGCGAATGTGTTCATGTTTAAAACGATCTTTGCAACATGAACATGAGAACACTTGCCTGCGGCATGCAGGCGTATGCACATTAACACGGTAATACATGCGACGACCTTGGAATATCATTGATTCGCCTATTTACAGTTTGGTTACGTATGAAGATGACCAGCTGAATATGAATATTTGTACCTACGTGACGGCTATAAGTCGTACGCCTAAGATGTATATGGTGGCGATAGAGCAAGGTTCGAAAACGTATGAGATGCTGCATCGTCAAGATATGGCGGTACTTCAAATTCTGACGAAAGATCAGACTAAGATGATCCGTCCACTTGGCAAACGCTCTGGGAATGATTATGATAAAGAAACTTATTTGCGAAAACGAGATTTACTAGTAGATTGGAAAGGCTACGAAGTCTTGAAATCTGCGGCGGCGTATGTACTTCTGAAAAAAAAGGAGTTTATCCAAACGGGCGATCACGATTTGTTTATTTTTAATGCCAAAAAATATTCCACTTTTTCAGAAGACAATGTGTTGATGTTTCAAGACTTGATTGACCAAAAAATAATTTTATGAATGTTTTTAAGCAGAAATATAAAGCCCTTACAGAACGAGACATAGATCGAATTATTGGTATGGCTTGGGAAGATCGCACACCATTTGACGCCATTGAAGCGCAATTTGGTTTTTCTGAGGCGGAGGTGATTAAACTGATGCGTAAGGAACTCAAAGAAAGCAGTTTTCGTCGTTGGCGGAAGCGGGCAACATCTATCAGTCAAAAACATGTTAAAAAACGTAATCCTGAAATTGATCGCTTCAAGTGTACTCGTCAGCGACAGATTACCAATAATAAAATTTCTAAACGATAAAGAATCTATATAAAGCACCTTTTGGACAAACCACCCATCAATATCGTATGGCTTAAACGTGATTTACGAACACAGGATCATGCACCGCTCCAGCAAGCAGAGCAAGATGGACTGCCCTATTTGGTGATTTATTTGTACGAACCTACCTTAATTCAATACCCTGATACTTCTGATCGGCACTTGCAATTTGTGTATCATTCTACGCAGGTGATGAATACTGTTTGGAAGTCCGTTCAGCGTGAAGTACATCTGTTTTATGGGGATGCAATAGATGTTTTTGGTTTTTTTATTGAAAAATATGATCTAAAAAAGGTCTTTAGTCACCAAGAAACGGGTACGCAAATTACTTATGACCGAGATAAAGCTGTTGCTCAACTTTTCAAAAAATATAAAATTGACTGGCTAGAAAGCCCTACCAATGGTGTCGTCCGAGGTATTACAAATAGAGACGGTTGGGATAAGCAGTGGTATGCGACGATGTACAGTAAGCCAATACAAAACACCTATAACCTACCCGAACCTGAATTGTTGGGACACGATTTTTTATTACCCTTTTCATTTTTAAAACGAATTAAAGATTATTCAGACTTATATCAGCCCGCAGGAGAAGTTAATGGTTGGAAATATCTTCGATCTTTCACTCAAAGACGAGGTTTTAACTATCACCGATTTATATCCAAACCCACCCAAAGTAGATCCTCTTGTGGACGTGTTTCTCCTTTTTTGACGTGGGGCAATTTATCCATTCGGCAGGTATATCAATACGTTAAAGATCATCCAAATTTTAGATCTAACAAACGTGCCTTTATGGGATTTTTAGATCGTTTGAAATGGCATTGTCATTTTATTCAAAAATTTGAAGTCGAATGTGCATACGAAACGCATTGTATCAATCGTGGATACGAATTATTGGAACGAACCCTAAACGAGGATTTTATAACTGCTTGGAAAACAGGTACAACAGGCTTTCCTTTAATAGATGCTTGTATGCGTTGTGTGATTGCGACAGGTTGGATTAATTTTAGAATGCGTGCTATGTTGGTTTCATTTCTGTGTCATCATTTGTTTCAGGACTGGCGCAGTGGTGTATATCATTTAGCACAACAATTTTTAGACTACGAACCTGGGATTCACTATCCACAATTTCAAATGCAAGCAGGTACAACGGGTGTCAATACGATCAGAATGTATAATCCGACTAAGCAAGCGCAAGATCATGATCCCGAAGGCGTTTATATCCGAAAATGGATTCCAGAATTAAGAAATATTCCTCAGCAATATATTCATGAACCTTGGAAGATGACTTTACTGGAACAAGGTTTCGCTGGTATCGAAATTGGAAAGGATTATCCCAAACCTATCATAGATTTGAAAAAATCTGGTCGTATAGCACGAGAAGCGATTTGGGGGCATCGAAAAAACAAAGTCGTTCAGCAAGAAAAACAACGGATTTTAGATACACATACTCGAAGAGGACAATTTTCATAAACTAAGCAAAAATCATTTATAAATAAGACATATGCATTTAACTAAATCAGGTATGGAAACGATGGACAGAAGGCAACGACTGAACATCATCAACTCTATAACAGGCATCAAACCTGCTAATTTGATTGGAACAAAATCGGAGGAACATGGTTCTAATTTAGCCATTTTCAATTCCATTGTCCACTTGGGTAGTAACCCAGGGTTTATTGGATTAATTTTACGTCCGATAGGCGAAGTACCTCGGCATAGCTACGAAAATATGAAAGCCAATGATGGATATTATACCATCAATCATATTCATAATCATTTCATAAAACAAGCACATTACACTTCTGCTAAAGTAGAAAAAGGAACATCCGAATTTGATGTTTGTAAGTTGACTGAAGAATATTTATTTGATTTTCCAGCTCCCTTTGTCGGTGAAAGTCAGGTAAAATTGGGGATGAGATTGGTAGAAGAAATTCCCATAAAAAGTAACGGAACTATTCTGTTAGTTGGTTCTATTGAACACCTAATCGTACCTGATGAATCCGTCAATGAAAAAGGATATATTGACTTAGAGCAACTCAATATTGTTGGAATTGGTGGTTTGAATTGTTACTATGATTTAACAAAAATAGGAGAGTTCCCCTACGTCCGATTGAGTGAAATGCCAGAGCTTTGAATAACGTGTTAGCGTGCGTAGGTGTTCATGTGCTCATGTGCGAAACGCTTAAAGAACACGAATACGTGCGCACGTTAACACATGAACACATGAACACGATATAACATGAAAAAACATAAAAAACAACACCTACCAGAAAAGATTTGTGTGACCTGCGGGTTGCCATTTGCATGGCGTAAAAAGTGGGAAAAGAGCTGGGAAAATGTCAAGTATTGCAGCGAAAGATGTAGGAGAAACAAAAGCACTACTCCTTAATAAAGCAGTGCTTTTATCTAATCTTTACTACGTTACTAAGCTGCAAGCTCATTGGCGTCAGCCTGACTACTAGACGAAACGATACGGTATAAATCATTCTTTTTGAGCTGGTTGAAATATCGTTTAGAAACGGAGATAGGAATACTGGTCGTAGAGAATTTGATCATGATCGTTCCATTTTTTTCACCTAGCTTTTCAATAACAGTTTTTTGATGATTCATTTTATTTTTTTTGAGTGTGCGTTAAAAAATTTAAATGACTGAAGAAAGAGAAACAACATCTGATATTTTTATCATTCCCATTCTTACGCGCCTTTCAAAAAACAGTCTGGGATAGGTAGTAACTCTACCCGTATCTAAATGTCTAACGAGGTATCGATTAGGTTCTTTTTTTAGGATTTTGACTTTCATAATTATTAATTTTTTAGGTTAAATAATTAAATTTCCATCGGGCACGATCCTTAAAAGAGGACAACTAACTATACTACAAGTGATAACAAGTATTTGTTTAATTTCTATATAACAAACCCATTTTTTAACATTTTTTGTTTTTAGTTATTCAATAATTTAGACAAACAATCCTACCATTTTTAGGTTATATATCCATGAAGGCAATCAACCTAATATTTCCGCATCAACTCTTTGAAGAAAGTCCATTATTAAACAATGGATTACCCATCTATTTAGTAGAAGAATATTTATTTTTCAGTCAGTATAAATTTCATCAACAAAAAATCGCCTTTCATCGAGCGACCATGCAGTTTTATAAAAACTATTTAGAAGGAAAAGGGATTGAAGTTCATTATGTAGAATCGTCCGAAGCACATAGTGACGTTCGGAAATTAATGCCATTCTTACAAAAAGAAAAGGTGCAAACTGTTCATTATGTGGATGTTACGGATAATTGGTTGAATAAAAGACTGACCGATGGAGCAGCTACTTGTGATATAGAATTACAGTCGCATCCGTCTAATTTATTTCTAAATACACTCGAAGATTTAGAAGCATATTACCAGCAACAAAAGAAGTTTTACCAAACGAATTTCTATATTTATCAACGAAAAAAGCGTCAAATTTTAGTCGAAGATGAAGACAAACCTATTGGTGGAAAGTGGAGTTATGATGCTGAAAATAGAAAGAAATATCCACGTAAAAAAACACCGCCTTTTGTTCAATTTCCAGATATAAATGACTTTGTAAAAGAGGCTAGAAATTATACTAAAAATCAGTTTTCAGAACATTACGGTACACTAACAGATACATCGTTATACCCGACTACATTTGATGAAAGCCGAGCATGGTTGCAACGGTTTTTGGAACAACGTTTTATAGAATTTGGCCCGTATGAAGACGCTATTGTTGCGGATGAAATTATTTTGCACCATAGTGTACTCACTCCGATGTTGAATGTCGGTTTACTCACACCAAAATACATCATTGATACGACATTGGAATACGCTTCGGAAAATGAAATTCCCTTAGCTTCGCTCGAGGGTTTTATCCGTCAAATCATTGGCTGGCGAGAGTTTATTCGATATATATATGAGTACAAGGGAACGGAAGAACGCAATAAGAACTTCTGGAATTTTGAACGAAAAATACCTGAATCTTTTTGGGATGGAACGACTGGTATTCCTCCGATTGATACCACGATCAAAAAGTTACTGAAAACAGGATATTCACATCATATTGAGCGATTAATGGTATTGGGGAATTTTATGTTATTGTGTGAATTTGATCCAGATGAGGTGTATCGCTGGTTTATGGAAATGTATATTGATGCTTATGATTGGGTGATGGTGCCCAATATTTATGGGATGAGCCAATATTCCGACGGTGGTATTTTTTCGACTAAACCCTATATCAGCGGTAGTAATTATTTGATGAAAATGAGTAATTATAAAAAAGGAGACTGGCAAAAAACTTGGGATGGATTATTTTGGCGATTTATGTCGGTACACCGAGAATTTTTTCTAAAAAACTATCGCTTATCGATGCTTGTTCGGATGTTTGATAAAATGCCTGAAGAAAAGCAAACAGCACACCTACAACATGCTGAGGCATTTCTTCAACAACTAGATCAGTAATATTAAGGTTTAGCGAAGAGTTCACTCTAGTGAACTCTTCGCTCTAATTATACCTCCCTTCAAAAAAGAATGGAATCCGAACAATCTTTTGAAGCGTATCTTGATAATAATAGTCTTTTCGGACTTCTAAAATATTCTCTCCGATATTAAAATTATCCGTCGGAATATACATTAAAACACCTTCTTCCAGGGCGTGTGGATGCGTGTAAAACCGAGTGGTTACATTATTATATAAACTGTCATTGATGTAAATTTGATTGAGATTTTTATTTTGTTGAAGTTTGAGCGCTCTTCTTTTTGCCTTAGCAGTGGCAGATCTACTTTTTTTATTCATTAATTTTTCCCAGAAAGAATCACCTGCGATTGAAGGAAGTGTTTCTATCTCTCTATTTATTGTTGGAATGAATAGTTTGAGTTGACTACCAATAATAATATCAGATGGAATGATGGGTGTGTAAAATGGTAGTTGATTGGTAAAGGTGGTTTCATAGTTGTCACGTAGATATACATTAGGGCGATTGTTAAATGTCATATACTTTTCGGCATTGAAATTTTTGAAGACTTCCAAAGATTTTTGATGTGAATAGATGAATATGCCCATGAATCCACCAACAAGTATCGATAATACCATTCCACGAACAAAACCATGCTTTTTCTGTGTTCCATTACTCATTAAAATATTAGTAATGTAATTGACAGGCTTATAAAAGAATAAATATAAGCCTTTACTAAAATATCTTGAAAAATTGTATTGCCAGTTTTCTAATTTATCTTTATCAAAAGATGGGATTTTCTTTAAAATTGCAGGTAATAAGGCAGGAAGTAGAATCATAGCATAAAAGATTGCCCCAATCAAAAAGGCGTGTTCTTTTATAGAAGGAAAAAGTTTAGACATACCACTAAATCCTAAAAAGAAAAGAAATAGTACAAATGTAATGCTCAATAAAATCATCGTCACCATAGCAGCAATTGAAAACATCAAGCTACCTTGCCGATCTAACTCCTTATTATAGGCCGATAAGTCTGGAAACTCCTTGATTACTCGATCTACCATCGAAAGCGAAAAAGTGCTATACTCTACACGTTTGATTCCTTTAGGGAAAACGGAGTTAAGTCCCAGCAGTGCAATCCACAACACACGTAAACCAAAATGGTATATAAAAATAGAAATCAAGAAATAGACAACTGCCAATAAATAAAAAACGATCAAATCATAAAAAAACGAACTTTCAGGACTCGACTGTATAACATAAGCCGCAGCGTATTCAATGACCTGCTCAGGCAGACCAAACAAATTGACAATGATAATCCCCGAAATCAGCAGCTCTGCCTGCCAGCTTTGCTTTTCGAGGGCTTTGAGCCACTTGGGCTTTTTTGTTTTGGCTGGTGTAGGATTTGGGGTTTTATTTTCGGTCATAGTAGATGGTTTTTCATACTTTGCTAAGATAAGGGTTTTGTTTCGGTAAATCTACTCTAATCAGAGTCAGTGTAAAATTGAGTGTTATCGTTTATAACAATCAGAATTAATCCCCAAAGAAGACGTTTGCAATATTCGTAATTAAATTGTATATTATTGTATTCAATAACTTTTAGTCAATTTAACAAAAATATGCAACTCAAAATCCGTCTTTCTTTCTTTCTTTCTTTCTTTCTTTCTTTCTTTCTTTCTAGTTTTTTTATGTGAAGCACAACATTTTATCGAAGTCGTACCAGAATCTTCTGTGACTAGAGATATAGGTAAATCTGCATTTATCGATAATTTTTTTCTTTCATACAATGCTGTGTACAAAGACTATATTAAGATTAATGATGTTTTAAGCTGGCAATCAGAAGGTCGGCTTAACTTTTCAATTAGTAATGGTATGATTCCACCCAATGAATTGCAATCGGTGGACGTATCTTTTGAAGATAATGACAATTATAGGTGGCGTGGTCATTCCGAGGAAGAGATACTTGACGTAACTATCTTAAAAAGTACAGCGGGTTATTCTGGGATTATTTTAAATCACCAGACCCAACGAAAATTCTATATTTTACCTGTTAACATGGTAGAATCCGTCATGATAGAAGTACCATCAGGAGAAGAAGTGACTTGTGGGGATATTCCTATACGTGAAACGTCTGATAATGATGAAGATTGTTATGGTAA
Organism: Saprospiraceae bacterium; assembly: GCA_020628085.1. Classification (GTDB taxonomy): domain Bacteria; phylum Bacteroidota; class Bacteroidia; order Chitinophagales; family Saprospiraceae; genus JAHDES01. The sequence continues at coordinate 4,796 of JAHDFQ010000020.1, read as the reverse complement.
TTGTCCTGGACACGTTGATTTGCTCTTTTTAATGACTCCAGAAGCTGAAACTTGGCTAGTTGAAGAGGAAAATTATGTGACCTATCTTGATCTCATGATAGCAGAGTTATATCTCGTGTTTGGAAATGATGATATTTCCCATACCGTTGACTATTCATATACTTCTTTTCCTTGGATTGACTATGATGATAACTGTTCAGGCTCTGCCAATGATTTTGCTAACGATCCTGCAGTCCAACAATTGCGCCAAGATTATCATGCAGATATTGTCGTATATTTAGTGCCTCCAGAAATTGATACTACTTGGTCAGATAATCTTTTAGCTTGCGTACCTTGGATAAGTGCAACATACGAGGATGCTTACATTTTATTACCAATAGATAAAGCTCTACAATCGTATATATTTGTACATGAAATTGGGCATACTTTTGGTGCACAGCATGTTTTTGGTACTCCTGGATTCCCTGTTGATTGTTCTGCCCATTACAGCTTATCTCTTCCAGCAGTTTTAGGACCCAATGGAACAGTATTGTATCCTGCTCAAGATCGTGGAACAGTATTAAGAGGGTTTAATCCTATTCCCCATTATTCAGATCCCTATGACTATTTTTTCGGAATCGCTACTGGTGAGATTTCAACGAATGGAACAAAAGAAACCAATAATGCAGGACGGATACGAACGACGGGTTGTAAAGTTGCAGCCTTCGAACTAAGTCCTAAAATCAATATTAATGTAGTTACGGATGAATCAATTGACTGTACAGTTATTCACGAAGTAACAACAGATTGGGGTAGTCCAGATGATTTTGAATACGAATGGTCTTGGAGTTATGAAGGGTTTTTCTCTACACAGTATCCAGGAACAGTTATTGGAGAAAGTCAAGGCTTAGTTCTCAACATGCAAAATCAACCTGTCAATAATCCTGACCTTAGTTATTTTATACAAGTTGTGGTTTCACTCAATGGAACAATTGTAGATACCTACACTTTTTTTCAACAAGGTGGAATCTGTAATGATTATGAGGATAACTCTAACCTATCTACAGATAATCAAGAATCATCATCGGTGATTATAAAAGATAAAACGGATTTATATTTAATAATAGTAAGCTAAATACAGCTGATCATCTACATTATTTATTTGATATACATGGTAGGCTATTGAAACAATCAAAGAACCATATATCAATAACGGGGTTAAGTTTTATGAACCTTCCTACTGGTTTGTATATATTGGTAACTATGAATGAAATGGGTATTGTACATACGCAAAAAATTATTTACTAAAGTTTACTTAAATGCTATCAATATGAAATATTCCAAATTATTTATACTTTTTATATTATCTATTCTAATCATCCAGTGTAGTCTAGAGGACGATAGTCCAATATTACCACAATTACTCATTGAAGAAGAACCCATTGAAGTTCCTGAAGTGGTTGAAGGTTGTGTAGCGGTAGAAACCATCACTTCTAATAGTACAGGAGTACAAACTTTTCTTGCAGGGCCACAAGAAGAAGGCTTTGCAATAGGAATTAAGATCAATGAACACTGGGAGGCTTCAGCAGAATTGATTTTTAGAGAATCATTTTTCACAATAGGTATAAATAGTTATTGGGAGGAATCAAATATTCCAAATTATATTCTAGGAGAGTTATTTAGTATTCGCCTTCCTTATGATATAGAAATTGGAGATTGTTTTCCTTTAAGAGAGGATTTTGATATTTTATTTCAGACGGATTCCATATCATGTAGTCATGATGTATTTTATGTAGATACACCTTATGCTTTATACGATTTAGATATGAATGCAGATAATAGAATAGAAATTGTTGAATTTGACCAGGCACAACAACAGTTAAAAGCCAAGTTACAGGCTTCCTTTGTGGGAGTATTGGTTGATCCGCCAGCATTTCCTGACAGTGTTCGTTTTTTCAATATTGATATTGAGGTTGGGTATTGATATAAATTACTTGTTTTGAGGCTTACTCCAACCACGTATTATACACTGCCATAACTCCATAGTAAACCATACAAATCGTTGCCAAAATAGTAATCCAATCATACTGTATGGGATAAAAATAGACGGCTAATAATAGCATCAAAATAAAGACAACAGAAACACCAATCGTTAACCACCGAAATCGTTGTCCTTGACTGGGATAGACAAATTTAATAGGAACAAAGTGTAAAATGGCAAAAAATAGAATAAAAAAGGCATTGATGATGGGCGAAAAATCATAAATAAAAATCATATAAAAGACCACCATATTCCACAATACAGGAAAACCTACAAAGTATAAATCGTTAGAAACCATTCCCGTCTTTCCGTAATATAAAGCCGACACGAGTAAAATAATCGAGGTGCAAACCAAATTCCATGATTCAGGAACGAGTTGTGCTTCGTAAAACATATAAGCAGGAATAATAGCATACGTCGCAAAGTCAATCACATAATCAATCGTTGTACCATCCATATACGGCAGCACTTCTTTCACCCGAAACATCCGTGCAAATGTTCCGTCTATACCGTCGATAATAAGACAGATAATGAGCCAAAACATACAAGTACGCCAGTCGTGTGCTTGCACCGCCAAAATCGCCATAAATCCTGCTACCAAACCACTTGAAGTAAAGAGGTGGACGCTCCAGGCCAGTGCTTTTTCTGTAATTGTGAAGGAGTTAATATTGGTCATATTGTTTCAATCATTGAGTTCAAATCAAGTAAGTACTTTCATTTATTAAGATTTCCCGTGTCGAAAAAAGCAATTTCCAAAATTTTGACCGCCCGGTAGGGAGAATTTTTAAAATTATGGAGTCGAAGCGGAATAATTTTAAAAATCTAGGTCAAAAGTTTTGAGAAATATGCGATTCGACGAGCTTCCCGCCTGCGTCGGGCAGGTTTGGTTCTTTTTTGCGGTAAAAAAGAATAAAGTAATATTTGAAAATCTAAATCAGAAATATTGCAATAAATGTACGGAAATGATTGAATGTTCTTAGTTTTTCGTTAAAACTTTCTACT